>RGYP01000082.1 GCA_010031985.1 Gammaproteobacteria bacterium | reverse complement strand
GATCTGCCCGGGCAGATCGACGAAGGCGAGCGTGCGGGACTCCTGTCGAGCGACGAGGCCACCTGGTTGCGCAACTACGATCGCAAGGTCATGGATCTGATCCACGTCGATGACTTCGCGCCGCATGAGCTCGGCACCAACGGCAAGCCGCGACTCCGAATCGATACACCCGTGCAGGAACAGAACGAACTGTTCGCGTGAGCTGCCAGAACGGCGATGAGTTTCGAAGAACGCGCCATTCTCCATGTCGACATGGATGCGTTCTATGCCTCCGTCGAGCAGCGCGACAACCCGGAGCTTCGTGGTAAACCGTTGATCGTCGGTGGTACGAGTGGGCGAGGCGTGGTGGCCGCTGCCAGCTACGAGGTCCGAAAGTACGGCGTTCGCTCTGCGATGCCGATCCGGCGTGCGCTTGCACTCTGTCCTGACGCCGTCTGCGTGAGGCCGCGAATGGCCCGCTATGCCGAGGTATCGGCACAGGTGTTCGAAGTTTTTCGGGAATACACGCCGCTCGTTGAGGGCCTCTCGCTCGACGAGGCTTATCTCGACGTCACCGCGAGTCGTGTCCTCAAGGGCGACGCCGTCACGATCGCGAGCGACATCAAAAATAAAATCCGCTTGCGGACGGCCCTCGGTGCCTCGGTCGGAGTCGCCACCAACAAGCTCGTCGCCAAAATCGCCTCCGATCTGCAAAAACCCGACGGACTCACGGTGGTGGCACCCGAACGCGTCAATGAAATACTCGATCCCTTACCCATCAAACGCCTGCCCGGACTCGGTCGCAAAAAAGGCGAGCAGGTCGTCGCCGCCGGACTGCACACCCTCGGCGAGCTGCGTCTGGCCGAGGAGGAACGTCTACGTCCCTTGTTCGGCAAGCACTGGCAGGAATGGCGCGATCGTGCCGCGGGCATCGATGAGCGCCGAGTCATTCCGGAACACGATGAAAAGTCGGTCAGCAACGAACGTACCTTCGGCGAAGACTTGACCGACAGCTCCGTCATGCATGCCGAGCTTTCGGCGCTCGCCGACAAGGTCGCGGCACGATTACGCGCCAAACAACTGCAAGCCAACTGCATCGGCATCAAGATCCGACTGCATGACTTTCGCACTCTCACCCGCCAGACCACGTTGGGCAAACCAAGTTGCGAAAGTCGGGTGATAGCGGACTGCGCGCGTGCGCTGTTCGAGACGTGGTTGGTAGAGAACCGCAAACCGCGCATTCGACTGCTCGGCGTGTCCACGACCGAGTTCGTCGAGGAAGCGCAGCAAGATCTGTTCGTCGACGTGGAGCGCGTCCAGAACGAAAAACTGGATGCCACACTCGATGCGATTCGCGAGAAATTCGGCAACGCCGCCTTGGGTCGCGCGAGTTTGCTCAAGCGCGAGCGCTAATTTCGGGCGGCAGGCAGCAACAGTCCCATCGTCATGCCGGCGAGCACGCCGAACAAATGCGCGTCGGTCACGACTGCAGCGGTATCGGTCGCGAAGGGCAGCGCACCCCAGAGATTTTCCCGTACGATTTTCGCGAGTCCGAAGATCGCCATCAGCCACGCGATGCCGTAATGACGATCACGATCGATGATCAGCCTAACCACCGCCGCGGCGCCCCAAGCGTGCAACAAACCCGATAGGCCCACATACCAATCGATGTCACTCAGCCACCAGAGACCGGCGTCGATCATCGCCATGCCGACGAGCCCGACCGCGAGCAAGTGGCGCGGCGCGAACACTCGGCCAAATAGCCGCCAAAGCAACAACGAGGCCGCGACGTTGAGACCCGCGTGCCAGAGATCGAGGTGCACGAAATGTCCGGTCAACAGGCGCCACCACTCACCGGCGGCGATCGCCTCTCTCGACCATTGCAAGGAGTCGATCAGCCAATGGCTCATGCTTGTAGTTCGAAGAACTCGCCGTGCGCGAAATCCGTCTCGTTCGACAGCGTTGCAACTGCGGCCTGCCCCTCGACCGGCAAATCCACCGAAAATACGCTGGCCACTTGACCTGGCAGTCTACTCAAAGAAACTCGTCGCGCACGACGATCGGTCCCGACCTGCACTTCGCGTGCGTTCCAAGTGAAACCACTGCCCGCGGCTTTGAGCACGGCTTCCTTGCGCGTCCAGCCTCGCAGAAAAACCTCATCGGGCGGGTCGGCATCCGCCGCTGCGAGCTGCGCGGCGGCAAGCTCGGCGCGTTCGCAGTCGGTGAATACCCGCTCGGCCAATCGGTGCGCATTGGGCACCGCTCGTCGAGTTTCCAGGTCCACACCGATCGCGCTCTCGAAGCCAAGCCCCAGCAACCACGCGCCGTTACTATGGCTTTGATTGAAATGCAGGGGCGGCGAATCATCGGCCGAAGAAATGCTGGGCTTGCCATGTTCGCTGAGCACGAACGTCAGCAAACCGCCGTGCACGCCGAGTCGGCTGCCGAGCACGCTGCGCAACAAGATTCTCGACACCACGAAATCGCGGCGGACTTGCGCCGCAGTCATCGCGTCGGCACGGTCGCGCTCAGCGCTCGAGAGCAACTCGAGCTCGGCCGCGTTACACGACAGTGAAGAAAACGCCGTGAGATCGGCGAAATAAAGTTCGACGCCGCGCGGGGGCTCGCGATGCCGGAGTGCATGAAAGGCGAGCGGCGACCAGATGGGTGACACGATGCGGCGGACTATGCCCGGGCGGGTCCCGCCCGTGCAATACTTGGCCGCTACGGGGAAGCTGCGCCTGCCAAGGCAAATGCGCGATATGTCGATCATTCTCGATGCGCTGAGAAAATCCGAAAATTCGCGGCTGCGACAAGATCATCCGGCGATCTTCGCAGCGCGTACCGCGCCGCGGCGATCGCGGCTACCGACCTGGGCGCTGGTGCTCGTCGCGCTGCTGGCGATCAATTTTCTGGTGATTGCCTGGGCACTACTGCGTAACGAAGACCGTGGCCCAGCTGCGGCGCGGATTGAGCCCCCCGCAGCCGTGCCTGAATCTGCAGCGGTACCCAAATCCGCAGCGGCAGCAGTGATGACCGATACACCGGCAGTCGTGTCACCGCCCGCCGCCCCAACGACGGCGCGCACCACAGCGGTACTTGCTGCCCCGCCCGCGGCCGTTGCGCTACCGCAAACGCCGAGCCGTGATGATCTGCTCGCCCGCGGCTCGACGATCCCGCCGGTCGAACTCAACATGCACGTTTACGATCCGAACCCACAGGCGCGCTTCGTACTGCTCAATGGTCAAAGATTGCGTGAAGGCGAGAGCTCACGCGAGGGCTTTGCCATCGAGCGCATTACCACCGAGGGCGTCATCCTGCGCTTCGGCAGCGCTTCGTTCGCGGTCAACCTGCAATGAGCGAGCTGGACGAGCTCGATGGCCTGCAATTGGCCGATGTGCTGCGTGCCGGCATCTACCGCTTATTCGAGCAAACCGACCATCTCAATAAAATAAATGTATTTCCGGTCCCCGATGGCGATACCGGAACCAACATGTCGCTGACGCTGTCTGCCGTGCTCGCGGCGCTGGATCGTGTGCCGGAGCCGCATGCGGGCAGCATGCTGGTGCGCGCCGCAGACGCCGCACTCGATGGTGCACGCGGTAATTCAGGAGCAATCCTCGCGCAGTTTTTGTTGGGACTAGGCGATGGTGCGGGCCATCTGGCGCGTATTTCCACCGGCGAGTTCGCGAGCGCCCTGCGCAAGGGCGCCAGCTACGCCCGCGACGCCCTCGCCCAGCCGCGCGAGGGCACCATCCTCACTGTGCTGCGCGAATTTTCGCTGGCTGCTGAAGCGCAGGTACCGCACTCGAGCGGCTTTCCCAGCTTGTTCAGCAATTCATTGAGTCGGGTACGCGAAGCGCTCGAAGCGACGCGTGGGCAACTGGAGGAACTGCGCGCGGCAAACGTCGTTGATGCCGGCGCGCTCGGCTTCGTCGAAGTTTTGGAGGGTATGCGCCGCTTTCTCCACACCGGCGAACTCGGCAAGGTCGTTACCCCGGTTCACTCCGGCGATGAGTCGATGGCAGGAACCGCCCCACCTGCCGCTGATCAGGATTATCGTTTTTGCACCGAGTGCCTGATCAACGCCTCCGTCGAGCAGGAAATCGACCTGCGACACCTGCGCGAAACACTCTCCACGATCGGTGCCAGCCTCGTGGTCAGTGGCAGCAAGCGCAAGGCCAAGATTCATGTGCACGTCGACGATCCGGAGCAAGTCTTCCGCATCGCCGAAAACTTTGGTGTCGTCAGTGGTCAAAAAGCGGACGACATGCGCATGCAGCAAAGCGCGGCGCATCACCGCAAGACGCAACGCCTCGCGGTAGTCACGGATTCCGGGGCGGATATTCCCGAGGAATTCATCGAGCGACTCGGAATACATGTGGTTCCCGTACGCATCCACTTCGCCAACCATTCCTACCTCGACAAGGTGAGCATGACGCCCGCCGAGTTCTACCGTGAACTGGTGAACAATCCGGCACACCCCAAGACCTCGCAACCGCCGCCGGGCGACTTCCGCCGCATGTTCGAATTTTTGGCTTCGCATTACGATGCCGTGGTCTCCGTAAATCTGACCTCGCGGCACAGCGGAACCTGGGACGCCGCCAACAAGGCGGCACAAAGGGTCGGCGCGGAGGGTAAGCCGGTCGCTGCGATCGACAGTCGCAACGCCTCGGTCGGTCAGGGACTGATCACGGTGGCCGCTGCGGAAGCGGCTCTCGCCGGCGCCAGTTCGCAGGATGTCACGGCGGTCATCCATGCAGCTGCCGAGCGTACCCAAACGTTCGCGCTACTCGGTAGCATCGATTTTGCAGTGCGCGGAGGTCGCGTGCCGGCAATCATCGGCAAGGTGGCGCGTCTGCTGTCGCTCAACGTCATCCTGCGCACTTATCCGGATGGCCGAATTCGCGCCGGTGGCGGCCTGATGGGCGCACATCGCCTGCGCAGTCGATTCGCACGGTTCGTGACTCGACGCTGTCGTTTCGATGCAAGCCGTGAATCGCTGCGGATCTTCGTCGGGCATGGCGGCAAAATCGAAGAAGGTCGCCTGCTGACGCAGGAGCTGGAACAAAGATTTCCGGCAGGCAGCGTGGAATTTTGTGCGCTCACCGACATGGGCCCGGCCATCGGGGTACATGGCGGACCGGGGACGCTGATCGTCGCCGTACACCGCAAGCCCAAGATTTAGCCGAGCGCGGCAATCACCTCGGGCGGCGCCTGCACCAGCTCGACCAGTACGCCTTCGCCAGCAATCGGAAATTCTTCGTTCGCCTTCGGGTGCAGGAAACAAATGTCGTGACCCGCGGCGCCTTTGCGAACGCCACCCGGCGCAAAGCGCACACCGCGCGAGGTCAACCATTCGACCGCTTTTGGCAGATCGTCGATCCACAGCCCGATATGATTGAGCGGCGTGGCATGAACCGCAGGTTTTTTCTCGGGGTCCAGTGGTTGCATGAGATCGACTTCGACACGCATCGCACCACGACCCATGGCGCAAATATCCTCATCGACATTCTCGCGCTCGCTGACGAAGTTGCCGGTGACGTCGAGACCGAGCATATCGACCCAAAGTTTGCGCAGGCGCTGCTTGTCGGGGCCACCGATCGCCACTTGTTGAATGCCCAGCACCCGGAACGGTCTTTTTGTTGAAGATTCGCTCATTGGAATTTGATGATCACCTGATCGACCGCGAGACTGTCGCCCTTGGAGGCCAACACCTCGGACACTACGCAGTCCTGAGTGGCAAAAAGAATGTTTTCCATCTTCATGG
This sequence comes from Gammaproteobacteria bacterium, assembly GCA_010031985.1. Taxonomy (GTDB): domain Bacteria; phylum Pseudomonadota; class Gammaproteobacteria; order Steroidobacterales; family Steroidobacteraceae; genus UBA964. The sequence continues at coordinate 1,900 of RGYP01000082.1, read as the reverse complement.
CTTCGATCGCGGCGAGCCGCTCGCCGGCGCGGACCGTTTGCCCGGGTTGTACCGAGATATCGACCAGAAGCCCGGGCATCGGCGAGAGCAGTACTTTCGACAGATCAGGCGGTGCCTTGAACGGCATCAGTGACTCAAGCTGCGCCTGACGTGGCGAGAATACTTTGGCAAACAGACTCGAGCCGTTATGTGAAATTCGGTAGCCGAGACCGATGCGTTCGATTTGCGCACAAAACGCCTTGCCATCGAAGTGACCATGTACGGCGATGTCGCGCAAGTTGTCTTCGAACGAGACCTCGTGCGTACGGCCACCGATGCCCACATGGAACATCGAACCAATCGGTCGCACGGTGACCGGGATCTCGTCGCGACCTCCATGATCGTCGCGTAACACGATCACGAAGTCCTCGCGAATACGGACCTCGCGGTGCCGCAGCTGTCCGGTGAGACGGGCGGCGCGTTCGCGCGAGCGACGGTGCGAAACCGCTGCCAAAGAAAGCAGAAATCCCGGTTCCTCGTGCGGTACGGCTGCAGCCGAAAAACCTTTCGGATATTGCTCGGCGATGAAGCCGGTATTGAAGTCGCCGGCGACGAAACGCGGATGGGCGAGCAAGGCCGCCTGAAACGGGATATTGCTGGAGATGCCGCGAATCACGAAGCCGTTCAAGGCTTCGCGCATGCGCGCGATCGCTCCATTCCGATCAGCACCATAAGTGATGAGCTTGGCGATCATCGAGTCGTAGAACATCGGGATCTCGCCGCCCTCGTAAACGCCGGTATCGACCCGAACACCGCCTTCGGCGGGAACGGGCTGCGAGGCTTCCATGGTCGGCATCGGCGGTCGATATTTGACCAACCTGCCGGTCGAAGGCAGGAAGTTGCGAAATGGATCTTCGGCGTTGATGCGGCACTCGATCGCCCAGCCTTTGCGCTGGATATCGCTCTGACCAAAAGCGAGTCGCTCACCCGCCGCAACCCGAATCATCTGCTCGACCAGATCGAGTCCGGTGATGCACTCCGTGACCGGATGCTCCACTTGCAAACGAGTATTCATCTCAAGGAAATAAAAGCTACGATCTTTGCCGACCACGAACTCGACCGTGCCTGCGCTTTGATAGTCGACGGCCTTGGCGAGAGCGACCGCCTGCGCGCCCATGGCCTTGCGCGTCTTGTCATCGAGGAAGGGGCTCGGCGCCTCTTCGATCACTTTCTGGTGACGACGTTGAATCGAGCACTCACGCTCCCAAAGATATACGCAGTTGCCATGACCATCGCCGAGCACCTGAATCTCGATGTGGCGCGGCTCTTCGACGAATTTCTCGATGAACACGCGATCGTCACCGAAGCTGTTGCGCGCCTCGTTGCGACAGGAAGCGAAGCCCTCGTGCGCGTCTTTGTCGTTCCAGGCGACGCGCAGGCCCTTGCCGCCGCCACCGGCGCTCGCCTTGATCATCACGGGATAGCCGATGTCGCGGGCGATTTCGACGGCACGCTCCGGCGACTCGATCGGTTTGTTCCAGCCCGGGATGGTGTTCACCTTCGCCTTGGCGGCCAGCTCTTTGGAGGCGATCTTGTCGCCCATGGCCGCGATCGACTTGTGCTTCGGGCCGATGAAGATGATGCCCGCCTCTTCCACGCGCCGCGAAAACTCGGCGTTTTCGGAGAGAAAACCGTAGCCCGGATGCACGGCCTCGGCACCCGTCTTTTTGCAGGCTTCGATGATGCGATCCGCGACGAGGTAAGACTCGCGCGACGGCGCTGGCCCGATCAACACTGCCTCGTCCGCAAGCTCGACATGGCGTGCGTCTTTGTCGGCTTCCGAATGGACGGCTACCGTCTTGATGCCCATGCGTTGCGCGGTCTTGATGACGCGGCAGGCGATTTCGCCACGATTGGCGAT
>RGYP01000081.1 GCA_010031985.1 Gammaproteobacteria bacterium | reverse complement strand
CCAGCCGAGCAACAAAAAGCCGACCGACAGCACGATGCCGCTCGCGCGATGGGCGATCGAGGTCGCCATGGTGTACGCGAATCGGTAAATGCCGAGGTGGGGAGATAGGGGTCGTTGAGGCATCGGTGAATTTCCCGTGATCAGAAGTCGATGCAGCGGCCGTTCTTTTCCCAGTCGCCGAAACGCGTCGGTTCGGGGCCACTCGGCCCGCCGATCTCGGTCGGCGGACTGGGTATTGGATCGGTCGAAGTTGGGGTCGTCGCGGCGGGCGCAGGCGCGGTCGCTGACGCGGGCCGCCCCACCCCCTGGGGATCGTTCTGCATCGGGGATTGATGATGCCAGAAGCGTCGCATCCCGACCACCCGCAAGCGGCTGAACTTCATGCACAATCCGTGCTCCAAACCCGTGGCTTTCACACGTTTTTTTTCACAACCCCCCCCCTCCGTTATCGACCCAGAGTCTTGCGTGCACCGTCCCATTGCCGACATCACCCCGCTCAGCCACCTCGGCGTGCTCGCCGTCCGCGGCGTCGAGGCTCGCAAATTCCTCGGCGGGCAGCTCTCGCAAGACGTGCTTGCGCTCGCAGCAGATCGGGTCGAGCTCGCCGGTCTGCACAGCCCACAGGGACGCGTGCTCGCGTTGCTGCGCCTCGTGGCGCAAGGCCCCAACGACGTGCTCTGCGTGCTGCCGCGCGAGCTGCTCACCGACACGCTCGCCCTGCTGCGCAAATTCCTGCTGCGCGCCAAGGCGACGCTCAGCGACGAATCGGCGCTCTGGCATCTCGAGGGGCTCGCCAACGACTCCGCGCGCGGTGCAGCCGTGGCGGGTGCGCTACCGCCCGCCTCGATGGCGACTCTCGGCAGTGCCGCTCGAGCGAGCCCGCACGCCGGTGAAGGACAAAGCGCCGGCGAGGCACAAAACACCGAGATCATCTGCTGGCGCCATGCGCCCGATGGCCGACTGATACGTTTGCGCGCGGCCACGGGCGAGGCCGGGCCATCCGCTGCCGCCGATTCCGGGGCTGCGCTCCGTGCGTGGCAGCTCGCCGATATCGTCGTCGGAATTCCGGACATCACGCTTGCCACGCGCGGCGAGTTCGTCGCGCAAATGCTCAACCTCGATGTCCTTGGTGGCATCTCGTTCACCAAGGGCTGCTACACCGGCCAAGAGGTGATCGCCCGCGCGCACTATCGCGGCCGCGTCAAGCGCCGCGTTCAAAGATTTCAGCTGGCGCCAAGCTCCCTGCCCGCGCCCGGCGACAAGCTCGAGCTGGAAGTCGAGGCAGGCGGCACGCGGGTTCTTCGCAGTGCGCAGGTGGTCAACGCCGTCGCCGCTGACGAAGGTATCGAGTGCCTCGCGGTCGCAATCTTTGCAGAGGCCGAACCCGCGCCAGCCGAATCAGCGCCGGCCGAATCAGCGCCGGCCGAATCAGCACCGGCTCGGGGCGCGCGCGCCATGCCGATGGGCTATTCGCTGCCCGACTGAAAGCCGGGCTTATTCCGGCCGCATTTGCGGAAAGAGCAGCACGTCGCGAATCGAGGGCGAGTCGGTAAGGAACATCACGAGCCGATCGATGCCGACTCCGAGTCCCGCCGTCGGCGGCAAGCCATATTCGAGTGCCCGAACGTAATCGGCATCGTAGAACATCGCCTCGTCGTCGCCCGATTCCTTGCGGGCCACCTGCGCCTGAAACCGCGCGGCCTGCTCCTCGGCATCGTTCAGCTCGGAGAACCCGTTGGCGATCTCGCGACCACCAACAAAGAATTCGAAGCGATCGGTGAGGAAAGGATCGGCGTCGTTGGCCCGCGACAACGGCGACACTTCGGCGGGATAGGCATAGACGAAGGTCGGATCTTGCAGCGTCTGTTCGCCGGTTTTTTCGAAGATTTCGATTTGCAGCTTGCCCGGGCCATCGCCCGGCTTCCACGGGATGCCACGGGCATCGCAGGCGGCACGCAGGTAGTCGCGATCGCGCAGCCGCGCCCGATCGAGATCGGGGTTTTCGCGCAAGATCAGATCTTCGACGCTGATGCGCGCGAACGGTCCGGACAGATCGTATTGCCGTCCCTGCGAACTGAACTGCAGTGCGCCCACGACCGCTTCGGCAGCGCCGCGCAGCATGCGCTCCACGAGATCCATCAGGTCGTGGTAATCGGCGTAGGCCTGATACAACTCGAGCATCGTGAACTCGGGGTTGTGTCGCGTCGACAAGCCCTCGTTGCGGAAATTGCGATTGATTTCGTAGACGCGCTCGAAGCCGCCGACCGTGAGGCGCTTCAGATAAAGTTCGGGCGCGATGCGCAGATACATGTCGATGTCGAGCGCGTTGTGATGCGTCACGAAGGGTCGCGCCGTGGCGCCCCCCGGAATCGGCTGCATCATCGGCGTCTCGACCTCCATGAAGCCGAGTGCATCGAGCATGTCGCGCAGATAGCGAATGAGGCGCGTGCGTTTACGGAAGATCGCGCGGCTCTCCTCGTTCATGATGAGATCGACGTAGCGCTGACGATAACGCGCCTCGGTGTCGGCGAGCCCGTGCCACTTGTCGGGCAGCGGGCGCAGCGACTTCACCAGCAACCGCAGCGCGTCGACGCGCACCGACAGCTCACCGGTCTTGGTGTGGAACAGCGTGCCCTCGGCGCCCACGATATCGCCGATGTCCCAAGCCTTGAAGGCCTCGTAGCTCTCGCCGAGCGCCTCACGCTGCAAAAAGAGCTGGATCTGCCCGGAGGAATCCTGAACTTTGACGAAGCTCGCCTTGCCCATGATACGACGCAACATCATGCGTCCGGCGACGCGTACCCGCACGGCCTGCGCCTCGAGTGCAGCGGCCTCCATACCATCGAAACCGAGATGCAACTCGGCCGCGAGCGAGTCACGACGAAAATCGTTGGGAAACGCGGGCTCTGCCCCCGCGCGCAAGGCGGCCAGCTTCTGGCGCCGCTCGGCAATCAGTTTGTTGTCGTCGGTGTCGCTCACGTCACACCCCCGCCTTCAGCGAGGCCTCGAGAAACTGGTCGAGATCGCCATCGAGCACCGCCGTGGTATTGCCGACCTCGACGTTGGTACGTAAATCTTTGATGCGCGACTGGTCGAGCACGTAGGAGCGGATCTGGTGACCCCAACTGACGTCCGACTTCGACTCTTCGAGCACCTTGGCCGCAGCGTTGCGTTTGTTGACCTCGAGTTCGTAAAGCTTGGCCTTCAGCATTTTCATGGCGGTGGCGCGGTTCTTGTGCTGACTGCGCTCGTTCTGGCAGGCGACCACGATGCCGGAGGGCATATGCCGAATGCGCACCGCCGATTCGGTCTTGTTGACGTGCTGACCACCGGCGCCGCTCGAGCGATATACGTCCATCTCGAGATCGGCGGGATTGATTTCGATGTTGATGTCGTCGTCGATTTCCGGCGACACGAACACCGAGGCGAACGAGGTGTGCCGACGATTGCCGGAATCGAAGGGTGACTTGCGCACCAGGCGATGCACGCCGGTTTCGGTGCGCAACCAGCCGTAGGCGTGATCACCCTTGAATTCGATGGTGGCACTTTTGACCCCGGCCACTTCGCCGGCACTCGAATCGATGACCTCCGCCGTGAAGCCACGCGTGGCCGCCCACTTGAGATACATGCGCATCAGCATCTGCGCCCAGTCCTGCGCCTCGGTACCGCCCGCACCCGCCTGAATGTCGAGGTAGGCGTTGTGCGAGTCCATCTCGCCGCGGAACATGCGCTTGAGCTCGAGCTTGCGCACCTTCGATTCGACCTCGGGCAGCTCGCGCTCGACCTCGCGCGCGGTAGCTTCGTCGTCCTCGGCCTCGGCGAGCTCGAGCAGCTCGGCGGAGTCACGGACGGAGTTCGTGGCGAGATCCATGGCATCGAGTTCGGCGGCAAGCTTGGCGCGCTCGCGGCCGAGCTCTTGAGCCTTCTCGGGTTTTTGCCAGACGGCGGGATCTTCGAGTTCGCGGCTGACTTCCTCGAGCCGCTCTTTTTTCAGATCGTACTCAAAGAAACCCCCTTAAGGAGCTGACACGCTCCTGGAGGTCGGCAAGGGATCGCTTGATGAGTCCGAGTTCGATCATGGTGGCTTCATTCTAGCAGATGATCGACCAGCAACTGCAGACGCCGCTCGCCGTTCCACTCGTTCACGTCGAGCCGATAGACGAGATGCACGCGTTCACCGAGCGCTGGCGCACCGTCGCTGCCGAGCAGATTCGGCCTGCCCTGCAGCAGGTTGAAGGCGATGGCATCGAAGCGTCGATTCGACCCCTCGGGCTCGACCCAGAGTTTGAGGTGGGTGTCGGACAGCACCCGTGCTTTATGCACGCGGAACACCTGATCGAACGTCGGTTCGGGAAAGGCCTGACCCCAAGGACCACCCTCGCGTAACGCTTCGGCCGTCGCCAGCGAAAAATCTTCGCTGCCGAGTTCGCCATCGGTCTCGAGGCGATCGGCGAGCGAACCGCCCGCCTGCCAGCGCAACACCTCGGCGTCGAACTCGCGCGCGAATTCATCGAGCCGTGTCGCATCGAGCGTCAGCCCCGCCGCCATCGCATGCCCGCCGAATTTCGGCAACAAGCCCGGTCGCCGGGTCGAGATGGCCTCGAGCACGTCACGCGCATGCACCCCGGTGACCGAGCGCATCGAACCGCGCAGCTGACCCTCGCCCGCATCGGCAAACGCGATCACCGGTCGGCGCACGCGATCTTTGATGCGTCCGGCGACGATCCCGACCACCCCCTGATGCCAGTCGCGATCATGGAGACAAAGACCGTGGCGCGCCGCGGCGCCGCCGCGGCGCTCGAGCGCATCGGGATCCTCGAGAAAGCGCACCGCCGCCATGGCCTGCTCCTGCATCTTGGCTTCGATGGTGCGTCGCTCCTTGTTGAGCTCGTCGAGTCTCGCTGCGAGCATCAGCGCCTCGGGCATCGAGTCGGTGAGCAGGCAACGAATGCCGAGCGACATGTCATCGAGTCGCCCGGCCGCATTGAGCCGCGGGCCGGCGATGAAACCCAGGTCGGCCGCAATGATTTGTGACAGTTGCTTGCGACCGATCTCGAGCAACGCGCGCAGGCCCGCCGTGCAACGTCCGGAGCGAATGCGAGCGAGGCCCTGCGCCACGAGAATACGGTTGTTCGCATCTAGCGGCACGATGTCGGCCACAGTGCCGAGTGCAACCAGATCGAGCCAGGTCGCAGGCGAAGGCAGCGACGTGTCGGCGAGCGCACGATGCAGTGCCGCCATCACGTAAAACGCGACGCCCACACCCGCAAGTGATCGCGAGGCAAACCGCGCACCCGGAACGTTCGGGTTGACGATGACGTTGGCCGCCGGCAACTCGGCCCCGGCGAGGTGATGATCGGTCACCAGCACGTCGATCCCGAGCGCTCGCGCCGCCGCGACCCCCGGCAAGCTCGAGATCCCGTTGTCGACCGTGATCAGCAGCGCCGGGTTCTGCCTGGCCGCGAGCGCGACGATCTCCGGGGTCAGTCCGTAGCCGAACTCGAAGCGATTCGGCACCAGGAAATCGACGTCGGCGTAACCCCAGGCCCGCAAGCAGCGGACGATGAGCGCCGAACTGGTTGCCCCGTCGGCGTCGAAATCACCGATGACGAGAATTCGCCGACCGCTTGCCCGGTGCGCGAGCAGCAACTCGACCGCAGCGTCGATACCATCGAGCGTCCCGACCGGCAACAGACGGTCGAGACCGATACGCAACAGCGTCTTGTCTTTGATGCCGCGCGCCGCGTAGGCGCGCGCCAGCACCGGGTTGAGTCCGGCGAACACGGCAGAAGCTTCGGGCTCGACGCTGCGTCGGACGATCTTGAGTTTCATAGGCGAAGGTCCTTCATGGACGCAGGCGCTTCATACGCCGTCTGCGACCGCAGCGAAGACGCTGCGCAGCGGTCGCCAGAATCGATGGCGGTCGGTCGCCATAGCGCTGATCGAGCGGCCATTCGCCACCACCGCGAAGCGCTCGAGGCGACCGTCGAGCAGCGCCGCGGCCGCCGGCGCGATCATCTCCCGATCAAAGTTTTCCGCAGAACGACCGGCGAGCGGTGCAACCACACAGAGCGTCGCCTGACCCTCTGCAGCCCACTCACGCAGCGAGGCGAGCGGCAGGCACTCGAGACCCGCGAGCCGCGCGAGCGACTGCGTCCAGATGTCGTCGGCCACGAGCCGTGAAAATCGTGCCTCGGACGATGCCCCGGACGACGCCGTGATCGGATCGCGTGGCGGCATGCCGCCACCCCACAGCCAAAGCGTGCTGATGCGAGGCTCGCCGCGCAGTTCGCGGCGACGATTGAGCGGCAGATCGTGCAACCACATCTCGATTTCGCTTGCGAGTGCGCGCAGCGCGGCGCTCTCGGCACCTCGTGGCAGCGAAGCTTCGATGCCCTCACCGATGAGTCGCGCGGGATCGACCGTCTCTGCCAAGGGAGCGCTGAAACCACTCAACACGAAACCCGCCGAGCCCGCGGGTTGCAGCGCAAGTTCGTCGACCCCGAACACCTCGGCAAAAGAAAAAAAATCCGGCAGGACGAGCACGAGTTCGCGCACATCGCGTATGTTATCGAAGCATGCGCCTGACCGTGACGCCGAGTGACACCCGACTGCTCATCCGTGGTTACGCGGAGGGCAAGTTGCGGATCGGCGATCGCGAGATCACCGCGGCGGTCGCGCTGAGCGCGACGCTGCTGCACACCGAGTTCGCTCCACAGCAACCCGCCGATCTTGCCGAGGCCGATCTCGCTCCGGTCTTTGCCGAGAACCCGGAGGTGGTGGTCATCGGCTGGGCGGGAGGTCAAACGTTTTTGCCCGCCACTCAGCGGCGCTGGTTTCTCGAGCGCGGCATCGGCATCGAAGTCATGGCACTCGGCGCGGCCTGCCGCACCTACAACGTGCTGGTGGGCGATGGCCGACGCGTCGTCGCCATCCTCTTTCCGCGCTGAAGTTTTCAACGCTGAACGTGCCGCCGACGTACGTTCGCGATCAGCTCGCGCCGATCATCCCCGATTGCAGCGGCACGAAAGACACTGCACCGAGACGCTCCTGCTCGAAACCGGTGTCGCGCCGCGTGATGCGGATGAGTTCCTGCTTGTCACCGCCCACCGGCATCACGAGCCGCCCGCCGATCGCGAGTTGCTGCATCAGCGTCTCGGGTACGGTGAGCGGTGCGGCCGCCACCAAGATGCCGTCGTAGGGCCCCTGCGCCTTCCAGCCCTCGTAGCCGTCACCATGACGGAAGCGGACGTTCTTGATGCCTAATTCTTTGAGTCGCGCCTTGGCGCGCATTAACAGCGGCTCGATGCGCTCGATGGTGCAGATGCGCGTCACCAGACCCGAGAGCACTGCAGTCTGATAGCCACAGCCCGTGCCGACCTCGAGCACGTTGGCGAGCGGACCCGCCTCGAGCAGTGCCTCGGTCATGCGCGCCACGATGTAGGGCTGCGAAATGGTCTGTCCGAAACCGATTGGCAAAGCAGTGTCCTCGTAGGCCCGACTCGCGAGCGCTTCGTCGACGAAGATGTGTCGCGGGATGTTGCGAACGCGATCGAGCACGGCCGGGTTCTTGACCCCCTGCTCGACGAGCCGCTGCAGCAGACGCTCGCGCGTACGTGCCGAGGTCATGCCGATGCCGTTGAGACGCT
>RGYP01000009.1 GCA_010031985.1 Gammaproteobacteria bacterium | reverse complement strand
AAACACCCGGTAGGCGAGCAGGCGCTCGAGTAACCGCTGCGCGGTCTGCTCGTCGTCGTCGGGGCGCACGCCGACGAGAGCGAGCAAGCCCGGTCCTATGGCGCCGATGCGCTCGCCCGCGACGCTGACGCTGGCTTCGGTGACGCGTTGGATGAGGGCGATCATGCAACCCCTGATCGGTGGCAATTCGGGCGCCGAAACCTTAACATCGCGGCCTGTTTTTCGCTTGATACGGGTTTCGGGGGTTACGGTGTCGAAGTTCCTCGTGGCGCTTTCCTTGGTCGCGGCGTTGGCCGCTCCGTCCGCGTTCGCTCAGTCCGAAGGCAACGCCGAACGTGGCGCGAAGCTCGCGTACACCTGCCTGGGTTGCCATGGCATCCCGAATTACCGCAATGCCTACCCCACCTACAGCGTTCCGAAGTTGCGGGGTCAGCACCCCGAATACCTGGTGATCGCGCTGCAGGCCTACCGCAGTGGCGAGCGCAGCCACGCCACCATGCACGCCAACGCCGCCAACTGGACCGACACGCAGCTCGCCGACATGGCGGCCTTTCTCGCCGGCCCGCCGGTGCAACCGGTCTCGTCGTCAAAGCCGGTCGGCAAGGCTCCGGAAGCGGCGCAGACCTGCGTTGCTTGCCATGGCAGCGACGGCGTCGGCATCACGCCGCAATACCCGACGCTCGCGGGCCAGCACCCTGACTATCTGGTGCGTGCGCTGACCGACTACAAGCGTGGCGGTCGCAAGAACGCGATCATGTCCGGCTTCGCCTCGCAGCTTTCCGACGCCGACATCAAGGCCATCGCGGCCTACTACTCGGCGCAGCGCCCGGGTCTCGAGACTGCGAAGCGTCCGGTACCGACTACGGCGAAGCGCTGATCCGCTCAACGCTGAGCCGCTCCAAAAAAGTCGCGGCGGTCTTCAAATAAAAGTCGCGATTGTTTTTCTTGCGGAAGCCGTGACCCTCGTCTTTGGCTGCGAGGTACCAAATCTCGCCCGCCTGCTCGCGCACCTTCTTCACTAGTTGCTCGCTTTCCGAGGCCGGCACGCGCGGATCGTTGAGGCCTTGCACCACCAGCAAGGGTCGACGGATGGCGCTGGCGCGCTCGAGGGGTGAGATCCGCCGCAGCAAGGCGCGCATCGCCGGATCACGTTCGTCGCCATATTCGGCGCGGCGCAGATCGCGGCGATAGCCTGCGGTGTTGGTGAGAAAAGTCACGAAGTTGCTGATGCCCACGACGTCGATGCCGCCTTGCAGGCGATCGCCATAGGCGATCAGCGAAGCGAGCACCATGTAACCGCCGTAAGAGCCGCCCATCACCACGACGCGACTGGCATCGAGATCGGGTTGAGCGGCGATCCACACCAGCAGCGAGCCGATGTCGCGTACCGAGTCTTCGCGCAGGCGACCGTTGTCGAGCATCGTGTAACTGCGGCCGTAACCCGTCGAGCCGCGCACGTTCGGTTGGATCACGGCATAGCCGAGTTCGGCCGTGAGGTATTGCAGGAAGGGACTGTAGCCCGGTCGCGACTGACCCTCGGGCCCACCGTGGATGTCGATCACCACCGGATGACGTCCGGGCTTGGCGGGTTTTTGGATCAGCGCGGGAATGCGCCTCGGCGTGCCGCCGACCCGATCCCAAGTCGGGTAGCGAAACACCTCCATGGATGACAGTCGGGCCGGATCGACCAGACCCATTTCGCTCGACGTCCAACGCGTCGCCTGATCGGTCTCGATTTCATAGGTCCAGGCGTCGCGCGGTGACGTCGGCGTCTCAAGCGTCATGCCGAGTGTCTTGCTCTGACGATCGAAGCGCAGGTTGTAGAGAATGCCCTGCGGCACACCCTTGGCGATACGAGTGGTGCCGGCGCCGAGATCGGCAATGCGCAATTCGCTGAAGCCATCGACGTTGGCGACGTAGGCTAGCCAATGACCATCGCTGCTGACTTCGAAGTCGTCGATGTCCCACGGCAGCTCGGCGGTCAGCGTGCGCAGCCTGCCGTCGACGAGATCCACATAACGCAACTGACGAAATTCGCCGCCGAGATCGGCGCTGAGCCAGATACCGCGACCATCCGCTGCGAAGCGCGCACTGCCGATACCGGTTTGCGGCGCGGGCTTGGCCGGATTGATCGACAGCGGTACGGCTTTGAACGCACCGCTCGCGACGTCGGCGACGTACAAGCTTGCATCGGTCACCGATCGATAATCGAGCAGCAACAATCTTTGACCATCGGGAGACCAATCGAGCGGGGTCCAGGTTTGACCCTGCGAGGCGATCACCAGTCGCGGCGCGGTGTTGCTGGCGACGTCGACGACGTAGACATCCTGATTCACGCCGTTGCGCGCGTTGCCCTGGAAGGCGATGTAACGACCGTCGTGCGACCACAACGCACCGCCGTGCCGCGACTGCCCGTCGGTAAGCCGACGAGTCTGGCGTGTGTCGAGGTCTTGCAGATAAAGCTGCGCGTTTTCGTTGCCGCCTCGATCGCGTACGAACAGCATTTGCCGGGCCGTCGAGGCGGGATTGGCACTCGCGCCGCCAGCGGGGTCGACATCGAAGGTCAGCTGCTGGCGATCGGCGCCGGGTTTCGCAACGTGGTGCACCTGATCGGCGTCGCCGAAGCGCGTGGTGACGAGGATGCTGCCGTCGGGCAAAAAATCCTGAAAGCTCGCGCTGCGACCGCTGAGCCAGCCATCGAGCGTCGCCAGTACGCGCGGCGAGTGTTCGGGAACGCCATCGAGCACCAGGTTGCCGCGCGTTTCGCGCGCCGCGGCGCCGCTCGCGCTGCTCAGCAGCAGGGTGGTTAGAGCGAAAAGTGCGCGCAGCAGGACGGGCGCGCGGCCGGTGTCAGGATATGGCATGTCTGCTATGGTGCCCGACCTCCAAACCCGCTCCAATCCCACGGTCATCTTGCGGCGGAGAGACGATGGCTGATCCGCGCCTGAAACGGAAACTCGATGCCGGCGACTTCATCGTCGCCCCCGGGGTCTTCGACATGATTTCGGCGATGCTCGCCGAGCGCGTAGGTTTCGATGCGGTCTATGCCTCGGGCTTCTGGCTGACCGCTTCGCATCTCGGCATCCCCGATGCCGGGCTCGCGACCTACACCGACATGATCGGCCGCGTCGCCAAGGTCGTCGAAAAATCGACTGCACCGGTCATCGCCGATGCCGATACCGGCTTCGGCGGGCTGCTTAACGTGCAACACACGGTTCGCGGCTACGAGCGCGCCGGGGTGAGTGCGATCCAGATCGAAGACCAGGAATTCCCAAAGAAATGCGGGCATACGCCGTATCGGCGCGTCATCCCGCTCGCCGACATGGTCGCCAAGGTCAAAGTGGCTGTCGATTCGCGGCTCGATCCGAATTTTTTGGTGATCGCCCGTACCGACGCTCGTACCGGCCTCGGTCTCGAGGAGGCAATCCGGCGCGGTCAGGCCTATGCTGCAGCGGGTGCCGACATCGTGTTCGTCGAGTCGCTGCAGTCCGAGGACGAGATGCGGCGTGCCTGCGCGGAAATCGCCGCGCCCTTGATGGCCAACATGTCAGATGGCGGCAAGACGCCGATCCGTCCGGCGCGCGAACTCGCGGCACTCGGCTATCGGCTCGCGATTTGGCCGGCGATGGCAGCACTTTCGGCGAGCGCGGCGATCGAGCGCGCCATGCAGCAACTGAAGAACGAAGGCACCAGCGTCTCGCCTCACGTGCCGTTGTTCGGTTTCGACGAGTTTTGCCGGATGGTGGGTTTCGGCGACGTCTGGGCGTTCGAGGAAAAGTGGAAGGACGTGCTCGACAAAGGCGAAAGTCGATGATCACGCATCGATACGAGCACGGTATTCACGCCATCGATGCCGAGTATCACCAGCCGTTGTTCGATGCCGCGCACCTGATCGTCGAGGGCGATCGAGCGGCGTTCGTCGATTGCGGCACTTCGCATTCGGTACCACGTCTGCTCGAAGCCCTGGACGAACTCGGTATCGCACGCGAAAACGTCGACTGGTTGCTGCTGACCCACGTGCATCTCGACCATGCGGGCGGCGCGGGTCAGTTGCTGCAGGCGCTGCCCAATGCACGCGCAGTGCTGCACCCGCGCGGTGCGCCGCACATGATCGATCCGCGCAAGCTCATCGAAGCATCGATCGCGGTTTACGGTCGCGAAAACTACGATCGACTCTATGGTCAGTTACTGCCGATCGACGCCGCACGCGTGCTCGAGACCCACGAGGGTCAGCGTCTGCAACTCGCCGAGCGCGAGTTCGAGATCATGCACACGCCGGGGCATGCGCTGCATCATCAGGCTTTCTTTGATCTGGCGAGCCACAGCGTTTTCACGGGCGATACCTTCGGGCTGTCTTATCGTGCTTTCGACGTCGGCGGGCGCGCCTTCGCCGTACCGACGACGAGCCCGTCGCAGTTCGATCCCGAACAGCTCGTCGACTCGGTTAGGCGCATCGCAGCACGGCGCCCAAAAGCAGCATTTTTGACACACTACGCGCGCATCACCGATCTCGAACGAATCGCCGTCGATCTCGTGCGCATGATCGAGGCGCAGGTGCAGGTGGCGCTTGCTCACGAGTCGCTGCCGCCCGCGGCGGCTCGGCCTGCCATTCGCGCCGCTATCAAAGAAATCTTCCACGGTGAGCTGCGTCGTTTTGGTTCGACGGTGGACGAGTCGACTGCCGAACTTTGGCTGGGCGGTGACGTCGAGCTCAACACCGACGGCCTGCTGGCGTGGCTTGCCCGTCGTCGCCGCGTCTGAACGCGTACGCGGCCGAATCGCGCACGCAGCCGAACATCGACCTACCCGGGAGCGCAACATGAGCAAAACCTTCAAGGCTTATCGCATCCACGAAATCGACAAGAAGATCGTGGGACGGTTCGAGCAGTTGACGCTCGACGATCTTGCACCCGGCAACGTCGTGGTGCGCGTGCTCTATTCCGACATCAACTACAAAGATGCACTCGCGGCGACCGGCGCGGGCCGGATCCTGCGCAAATATCCCTTGGTCGGTGGCATCGATCTTGCGGGCGTCGTCGAAAGTTCGACGGACTCGCGCTGTAAGCGCGGCGATCACGTGCTCGTCACCGGTTGCGGTCTCTCCGAGACGCACGACGGCGGTTATGCCGAGTACGCGCGGCTCAATGGCGAGTGGGTGATCCCGATGCCGCCCGGATTCGGCGCCTTCAAGGCGATGTCCTTGGGCACGGCCGGGTTCACGGCGGCGCTCGCGATCCACCGCATGGAGCACAACGGTCAGACGCCCGCCAAGGGTCCGATCGTGGTGACGGGCGCAACGGGCGGGGTCGGCAGCATCGCCATCGACATGCTCGCAGGACGCGGTTACGAAGTGGTCGCGGTGAGCGGCAAGGCCGAGTCGATCGATTATTTGAAATCGTTGGGTGCCGCGCAGGTCTTGTTGAGACAGGAGATCGATTACGGCAAGCGTCCGCTCGAGGCGGCGCGCTTCGGCGGCGCCATCGACAACGTCGGTGGCGAGATGCTCACCTGGCTCACGCGCACGGTCGACAACTGGGGCAACATCGCCAGCATCGGACTTGCCGGCGGTGCGGACCTGCACACCACGGTGATGCCGTTCATCCTGCGCGGCGTCAATCTGCTCGGTATCAATTCTTCGGCGACGCTGCGCGACATGCGGCTCGTGGTCTGGAATCGCATCGCGACCGATCTCAAGCCACGACATCTCGAGCGCATCGCCACGCGCACCATCGCCTTCGACGATTTACCGGGTTCTTTCGATGCCTATCTGCAGGGCACGGTTACCGGACGCGCCGTGATCAAAATCGGTTCGTGAGCCAAGGCGTGTGAGTGGCGAATCGGCAGAAGCACGCTCACTGATCGCGGGCGCAGCGGTGCTCGGAGTGACGCTCGATGCCGTGATGGCGGCGCGCCTGCTCGCACTGCTCGACGAGCTTGCACGCTGGAATCGCAGCTACAACCTCACTTCGATCACGGCGCGTGCCGAGATGATCACGCACCATCTGCTCGACAGCCTCGCGGTGCAGCCGCTGCTCACGGGTGAGCGCATCGTCGACGTCGGCACCGGTGCCGGATTTCCGGGCCTGCCGCTCGCCATCGTCGAGCCGACTCGACGCTTCACGCTCCTAGACTCCAACGGCAAGAAGGTGCGTTTCGTGGCGCACGCGGCGCGCACGCTCGGGCTCGCCAACGTCGAGCCGTTGCATGCACGTGCCGAGACCTACGCACCCGCAGAGGTTTTCGACACGGTGGTCGCGAGGGCTTTCGCCCCGTTGGACGAACTCGTCGAGCAAGTTGACGGGCTCTGCGGCTCCTCGACGCGGGTGCTCGCCATGAAAGGGCGACGCTCCGCCGACGAGCGCGCCGGTTTGCCGGCGGGCTGGTGCATCGAGGAAGACCGCGCACTGCACGTCCCCGGGCTTGGCGAGGAGCGCCACGTGATCGTGCTGCGACGGTCGGCCGGCGCAGCGCCCTTGCGCTAGACTGCCCGCATGGCCCGCATCATCGCCGTCGCCAACCAGAAGGGCGGCGTCGGCAAGACCACCACTGCCGTCAACCTTGCTGCATCGCTCGCGATGACGCGGCGTCGCGTGCTGTTGGTCGACCTCGACCCACAGGGCAACGCCACCATGGGCTGCGGCGTGGAAAAAACCACGCTCGCGCGCGGTGTGGGCGAAGTGCTGGTCGCTGATTGCACGGTGCGCGAAGCGATCGTCGCCCTCGAAACACCGCCGATGTCACTGCTGCCCGCGAACCAGGACGTCACCGCGGCCGAGGTTCAGTTGCTGTCGCTGCCCGTCGGTCGCGAGATCAGGCTGCGCAACGCACTCAAGACGATACGCGACGAATTCGACGTCATCCTCATCGACTGCCCGCCCTCGCTCAACATGCTCACGGTCAACGCGCTGGTCGCAGCCGACAGCGTGCTGGTGCCGATGCAGTGCGAGTACTACGCCCTCGAGGGTTTGACGGCGCTGATGTCGACCATCGAGCAGATTCGCGAGGCCGTGAATCCCGGGCTGCAGATCGAGGGCGTGCTGCGCACCATGTTCGACCCGCGCAACAACCTCGCCAACGAAGTGAGCGCGCAGCTACTCGAATATTTTGGCGACAAGGTGTTTCGCACCATCGTGCCGCGCAACGTGCGTCTTGCAGAGGCACCGTCGTTCGGCAAGCCCGCGTTGCTGCACGACAAAGATTCGCGCGGCGCCCTCGCCTATTTGGCGCTCGCGGGCGAAATGATCGGTCGTGGCGACGTGCCCGCAGCACCCGTCGCCGAATCTGCCGCCTGACGCAGACGCGCGTGGCGGCTGGCGATCCGCCAACCGACCGCCGTACGCCGTACCACGTCACGATAAGTGACGCTGCCGACGCGTCCCTTGCGACCTACTCCCAGACCTTTCGAGATCACGTTTGCCGAGTTGCCGTCGGCCGTGGCGCTGATCACGACGTTGGTCGCGTGGTGGGCGAGCGGATGCAGATCGTCGCGTTCGCGCCAGAGCCGCAGCACGGCATCTTTGCCACGCAGTACACCGAGGCCGAGCTCACTCATGTCGTAGACGACGTCGTCGGTGAACAGCTCGTCGATGCGGGACCAGTCCCGCTCGTCGATGACGATGCCGTAGAGCCCCATGAGCTCGTGGATGGCCAGACGATCCGCGGTGTCGATCATGATGTTGGAGTGTGCAATGATCGGGCGGCTTTCGCAGCATTTAGTTCGGGCGCTGCACGGGAAAAACTTTTGATCGAACCACAGACCGCGAGCCGTGGTGCCGTGCGACGCTGGTCGCGGCAGGCGCTCGACTTGCTCTGGCGGGGCTTCGGTTTCTGGTCGGCACTCACGTTGCTCATGTGCCTGTGGATGTTCGTCGGCCATCACTTTCCGTTGCTGAGCGGCGTCCTCGCGGTGTCGGCTTTGCTCGCCTGCATGCTGATCGCCGCCAGGCTCGATCGCGGCGGGCGGATCGTGCTCGCCGACGTGCTCGAGCTGCTGCGCGGCCATGCGCGCGTGCTGCTCACTCTCTCGGCGCTGATCACGATGGCCGGGGCCCTGGTCTGGGTGCTGCTGCTCGCCAAACCCGGCGTCGCCTGGTGGAACATCCTCTACACCGACCGCAACTCCGTCGACGTGTTGTCGGCCGACTGGTTCGTGGCGCTACGCCAGGTGTTCGTTTACTCCGCGTTTGCACTCGGTCTTTGTTATTTCGGTCTGAACATTCCGGGGCTCACGTCTTTTTTCCAGTTTCTTTGCATGACGCTGCTGGGTCTGCCGTATCGCGACGCCTGGCGCTTGGCCGCGGCCGGACAAATTCGCAACCTCGGGGCCATGCTCGGGGTCGCGCTGCTGTTCATGATTTTGCCGGCCACTTGCGCCCTGCTGCTGCCGCCCTTGGTGCCGCTGCTCTATTGCTTTCTCGGCGCCCTCGGCTACGTCGCCTTTCGCGAGATCTTCCTCGGCGTCGGCGAAAACCAGCCGCGAGCGACGGCCGCGGCCTTGCGGCCGACTCCGTTATCATCGCGGGCATGAACCAGAAGAAGCCCGTTCTCGGTCGCGGTCTCGACGCCTTGCTCGGGCAGATGAGCGCGAGCCGGGCGGCTGCGCAGGCGGCGGGTCCAGCGGCGGCCCCGGCGCTGCCGGGCGACGAGCTCGCCAAGTTGCCACTCGACGTGCTGCAACGTGGCCGCTACCAGCCGCGGGTCGACATGCGGCAGGAGTCGCTCGAGGAGCTGGCGAATTCCATCCGCGCCCAAGGCGTGGTGCAGCCCATCGTGGTGCGCCCGATCGAGATGCCGGGCGCTCTTCCCGGGGCGGCGCCGTTACGCTACGAAATCATCGCCGGCGAGCGCCGTTGGCGAGCTGCCCAGATGGCAGGTCTCGACTCCATCCCGGCGGTCATCCGTCGCGTCCCCGACGAGAGCGCCATCGCCATGGCCCTCATCGAGAACATCCAGCGCGAGAACCTCAATCCACTCGAAGAGGCGCGGGCACTCGATCGCTTGGTCCGCGAATTCGACGTCACCCATCAACAAGCCGCCGACGCCGTGGGGCGTTCGCGCGCCGCGGTCAGCAACCTGCTGCGTTTGCTCGAACTGCCGCCGGAAATCGCCGAGCTCGTCGACCGCCGGGAACTCGAGATGGGTCACGCCCGTGCATTGCTCGGTCTGCCGCAGAAGCGCCAGCAGATCGAGGTCGGGCAATTGGTTGCGAAAAAAGGCCTATCAGTTAGAGAAACTGAGGCATTGGTTCGCCGGCTGATCAATCCACCGAAGAAAGATGACGGTCTGGATACCGACTTCAGTGCGTCCGCGACCTTGTCCGGCGCCGCCCTCGGCGCTCACGGGGGCAAGGATCCCAACATCCGCGACCTCGAAAATCGACTCTCCGAGACCCTCGGTGCCGAGGTCTCGATCGAATCCACCGGCAAGTCGGGCAAGGGTCGTTTGGTGATCGCCTGGAATTCGCTCGACGAACTCGACGGTATTCTTTCGCACATCCATTGATGCCCTGAGGGCTCACCCCTATAATCCGCGCGCCTTCGCAGCGGGCCAAAATTTTTTGGGTCTCGCGCAAAACAGCGAAGCCACTTGCCGTTCGGTACAGGTCGTGACAAGTGGCTTTTTTGTTGCCCAAGGGACTGGGGGTCCATGACCGTTACGAGCGATCCGCAGATGCGCAGACTCGCTGGACGGATTCTGCTCTGGCAGGCCTTGGTGAGTGGCGCCCTCGCTGCGCTCGTCGCAGTGATGGCGGGCAAGGCGAGTGGGGTGTCGGCGTTGACCGGCGGCCTCATCGGGCTGATCGCAAATCTGTACATGACCTTGGCGGCGTTGCGCCCTGCGCGCACCGCCGGCTTCGCGTTGGGTCGGCTGCTGGCCGGCCAGTTCGTGAAGGTGCTGCTGACCGTCGGGATGTTTCTCGCGGTGGCGCAGCGCAAAGATGTGGTGTGGCCTGCGGTGTTCGCGGGCTACGTCGCGACGCTGGTGGTCTTCTGGGTGGTTCCGGTGCTGGCTGCACCGCGGCTGCCACCGCGCTCCAAGGCGCCGGAGTGACCAACGCGTGGCGGCTGGGGTTTTGGCGTCAATCAGGATTCAGGCAAGCGACACACGATGGCCAGCGAGCACGGCGCAAGCGAATCGCCCACCGAATACATCGTCCATCACCTGACCCACTTGAAGGTCGGTGAGGGCTTCTGGACGTTCCACGTCGACACTCTGCTGATGTCGTCGTTGCTCGCGGCGGCCGTCTCGGCGTTTCTTTACTTTGGTGTGCGCAGCGGTTCTGCCGCCGGTGCGCCTTCGGGGCTGCGCAACTTCGTCGAGATGATCTACGAGTTCATCGACGGACAAGTCGCTGACATCTACCACGGCAACCGCGCGTTTCTGGTCGCACTCAGCTTGTCTCTGTTCACCTGGGTCGTGGCCATGAACTCCATGGACCTGCTGCCACTCGACTTGCCGGGCAGCGTCGCCGCGATGTTCGGTGCCCATTATTTCCGCGTGCTGCCGACGGCGGACCTCAACGGTACGGTGGCCATGGCGATCGTCGTCCTGTTTCTCATCATCGTGTTCGCGATTCGCGCGAAGGGCGTGGGCGGTTATCTGCACGAATGGATCGCGGCGCCGTTCGGCAACAATCCCGCGCTATGGATTCCGAACATCGCTCTCAACATCGTCGAGCTGCTCGCCAAGCCGGTGTCCCTCTCGATGCGACTCTTCGGCAACATGTACGCGGGCGAGCTCCTCTTCATGCTGATCGCGCTGCTCGGCATGGCCTTCGCTTTCTCGATCGGTGGCATCTCTTTGTTCATCGGCCAGATCCTCGCCGGCTCGATGTGGGCGATTTTCCACATCCTCATCGTGCTGCTGCAGGCCTACATCTTCATGGTTCTTCCGGTCGTCTACATCTCGATGGCCGAAGAGCATCACTGAGTTCTTTGCCAATACCACGCACAATTCGTTGATCAGGAGTCTTTGAAAATGGAAGCTGCTATCGCAAACATCCAGGCGTTCACCGCCCTCGGCATCGGCATCATCATCGGCCTCGGCGCGATCGGTGCCTGCATCGGCATCGGCATCATGGGTGCCAAGTTTCTCGAGTCCGCTGCCCGCCAGCCTGAACTCACGCCGATGCTGCAGGGCCGCATGTTCCTGCTCGCCGGTCTGATCGACGCAGCGTTCCTCATCGGTGTCGGCCTCGCGATGCTGTTCGCGTTCGCCAATCCGCTGCTCGCGAGTCTCGGCGGCTAAACAAACCCTGGAGGTCTCCCGAGAGGGAGAAACAGGCCATGACGATCAACGCCACTTTCATCGGCCAGATCATCGTCTTCCTGATCCTCTTGTGGTTCATCGGGAAGTTCGTCACGCCCGTGTTGGCGGAAGAACTTAACGCACGCAACCGCAAGATTGCCGACGGTCTCGCAGCCGCCGACAAAGGACAGAAGGACCTTGCCGAGGCCACTCACCGCGCCGAGGGGATCATCCGCGAGGCGCGCGAGCGTGCCCGGCAGATCGAAGATCAGGCAGCGCGCCGATCCAACGAGGCGCTCGAGGCCGCCAAGCAGGCAGCTCAGGGCGAAGGCGCGCGCATCGTCGCCGCCGCTCGTGACGAAGCCGCCAGCGAGACCAACCGAGCGCGCGACCAACTGCGCAAAGAATTCGGCTCGATGGTCGTGATCGGCACGTCGCGACTGCTCGAGCGCGAGGTCGACGCCAAGACGCACGCACAGTTGCTCGACAAGCTCGCGGACGACATCGCCCGTGGCTGACGAGGCAACCATCGCACGGCCCTACGCGCGCGCTGCGTTCGAGCACGCGCATGCCGCCGGACAACTCGCCGCGTGGGGCGAGTTGCTCGAGCGGGCGAGCGTAGTGCTTGCTGATGAGCGGGTGCACGCGCTCGTCGGCAATCCGCACGTGCAGCGCGCTGCGCTGGTCGAGTTCGTGGTCGATCTCGCCGGTGCGAGCGGCAACGAGAAGGCGGTGAACTTCATTCGTCTGCTCGCCGACAACGGCCGTCTCGCTTTGCTGCCGCAGATTGCGACGCAGTACGCCGAGTTGCGGGCCGAAGTCGAAAATACGGTCGATGTGACCGTCACTTCGGCGATGCCGCTGACTGCAGAGCAGTCCGAAAAACTGACTCAGGCGCTGACCCGTCGCCTGCGTCGGACCGTTCGCCTCTCGGCAACGGTTGATCCGTCGCTGATCGGCGGCGCGGTCGTGCAAGCGGGTGATTTCGTGGTCGACGGCTCGCTGCGCGGGCGCGTCGAACGGCTCGGCAACATCATGGCTGGCGCCTAAGGCGCCGGTCGACGCAGGATTTTCAGAGGACCCCACATGTCCATCAAGGCATCCGAGATTTCCGATCTCATCAAGCAGCGTATCGACAAGTTCCAGTCGGCCGCCGAGGCGCGCAACGTCGGCACGATCGTGTCGGTCACGGACGGCATCTGCCGCATCCACGGCCTCGCCGACGTTCGCTACGGCGAAATGATCGAATTCCCGGGGAACCTCTTCGGTCTGGCGCTCAACCTCGAGCAGGACTCGGTCGGCGCAGTCGTTCTCGGCGACTACAAATCTTTGAAGGAAGGCGACACGGTCAAGACCACGGGCCGCATCCTCGAAGTGCCGGTGGGCCCCGAGCTGCTCGGACGAGTGGTCGACGCGCTCGGCAATCCGATCGATGGCAAGGGCCCGATCAAGGCGACGCGCACGGCGCCGATCGAGCGTGTCGCTCCTGGCGTCATCTACCGCAAATCGGTCAGCCAGCCGGTGCAGACCGGTTACAAGGCCATCGACTCGATGGTGCCGGTCGGTCGCGGTCAGCGCGAACTCATCATCGGTGATCGTCAGACCGGCAAGACTGCGCTGGCAGTCGACACGATCATCAACCAGAAGTCCTCCGGCATCAAATGCATCTACGTCGCGATCGGTCAGAAGCAGTCGACCATCGCGAACGTCGTGCGCAAGCTCGAAGAAAACGGCGCGATGGATCACACCATCATCGTCGCCGCATCGGCCTCGACGCCTGCTGCCATGCAGTACCTGTCCGCCTATTCGGGCGTGACCATGGGCGAGTACTTCATGGACAACGGCCAGGACGCGTTGATCATCTACGACGATCTGTCGAAGCAAGCCGTGGCCTACCGTCAGATTTCTTTGTTGCTGCGTCGCCCGCCGGGCCGCGAGGCTTTCCCCGGCGACGTGTTCTATCTCCACTCGCGTCTGCTCGAGCGCAGCGCGCGCGTCAACGAAGAGTACGTCGAGATGGTCACCAAGGGCGCCGTGAAGGGCAAAACCGGTTCTTTGACCGGTTTGCCGATCATCGAAACGCAAGCGGGTGACGTGACCGCGTTCGTGCCGACCAACGTGATCTCGATCACCGACGGCCAGATCTTCCTCGAGACCGACCTCTTCAACGCCGGCACGCGCCCGGCGATGAACGCCGGCATCTCGGTGTCGCGCGTCGGTGGTGCGGCGCAGACCGACATCATCAAGAAGCTCGGTGGTGGCATCCGCCTCGCATTGGCGCAGTACCGCGAACTCGCGGCGTTTGCGCAGTTCGCCTCCGATCTCGACGATGCTACGCGCAAGCAACTCGAGCGCGGCGTACGCGTCACCGAGGTGATGAAGCAGAAGCAGTACGCGCCGATGTCGGTCGCCGAGATGGCGCTGTCGATCTACGCGGTCAATAACGGCTACATGGACAAGGTCGAGCGCAAGAAGGTCGTCGATTTCGAAGCCGCGCTGCAGTCGTTCGCGAATTCGCAGCACAAGGCCTCGCTCGACGCCATCAATGCCGAGCCCGTGCTCAAGAAGCACGAAGCGACGCTGAAGAAGATCTGCGACGACTTCGTCGCGACCGGCACCTACTGATCCAGGCCCACGAGCGACGCACGACATGCCCGGTACCAAGGAAATCCGCACCAAGATCGCGAGTGTGAAGAGCACTCAGAAGATCACCAAGGCCATGGAGATGGTCGCGGCGAGCAAAATGCGTCGCGCCCAGGAGCGCATGCGTCTGGCGCGGCCCTACGCCGACAAGATCCGCGTCGTCATCGGACACCTCAATCAGGCTCATCCCGACTACAAGCATCCGTTTCTGGTCGAGCGCGAACCCAAGTCGATCGGCGTCATCGTCGTTTCGACCGATCGCGGGCTGTGTGGCGCTCTCAACACCAACGTGTTCAAGAGCACCTTGATGTTGATGCGCGAGTGGCAGGGCAAAGGCGCAAAGCTCAATTTCTGTCTTCTCGGCACCAAGTCCGTGGGTTTCTTTCGCCGTCTCGGGGTGCCTATCCTCGCCAGCATGACCGGTATCGGGGATCGCCCGCACGTCAAAGATTTGCTCGGCTCGGTCAAAGTAATGCTCGATGCCTACCGCGACGGCACGATCGATCGACTGTTCATCGTCAACGCCGAGTTCGTCAACACGATGACGCAGAAGCCGGCGGTCACGCAGCTGCTGCCCGTGCAGACGTTGGACGGTGACGATCTGCAGGAGCGTTGGGATTACATCTACGAGCCGAACGCAGCCGAAATCCTCGACGGCGTACTGATGCGCTACATCGAGTCACAGGTTTACCGAGGCGCCGTCGAGAGCGTGGCCTGCGAAATGTCGGCGCGCATGGTGGCCATGAAGGCTGCTTCCGACAACGCCGGCAAACTCATCGGCGACCTGCAGCTCGTCTACAACAAGGCGCGTCAGGCGGCGATCACCAAGGAGCTGGCGGAAATCGTCGGCGGCGCAGCGGCGGTCTGAGCGCAACACCACCTTCAACATTCAACGATCAACGAATCACGGCACAGGGTAACGACATGGCAACGGGCAAGATTACGCAGATCATCGGCGCGGTCATCGATGTGGAGTTTCCGCGCGAATCGATCCCGAAGGTCTACGAGGCACTCAAGCTCAAGGACGCCGATCTCACGCTCGAAGTGCAGCAACAGCTCGGCGACGGTGTCGTGCGTACCATCGCGATGGGTGCCTCCGAGGGCCTGAAGCGCGGTCTCACGGTCGAGTCGACGGGCGCGCCGATCTCGGTGCCGGTTGGCAAGGCGACCCTCGGACGCATCATGGACGTGCTCGGTACGCCGCAGGACAACCGCGGTCCCGTCGCCTCGAAGGAGCATTGGTCCATCCACCGCGCTGCCCCGTCGTACGACGAGCAGGCCGGCGGTCGCGATCTGCTGGTGACCGGCATCAAGGTCATCGATTTGCTCGTGCCGTTCGCGAAGGGCGGCAAGGTGGGTCTGTTCGGCGGTGCCGGCGTCGGCAAGACCGTCAACATGCTCGAGCTCATCAACAACATCGCCAAGCAGTACAGCGGTCTTTCGGTGTTCGCCGGCGTCGGTGAGCGTACCCGCGAAGGCAACGACTTCTATCACGAGATGGCAGAGTCGGGCGTCATCGACCTCGAGAAGCTCGAGAACTCAAAGGTGGCGATGGTCTACGGCCAGATGAACGAGCCGCCGGGCAACCGCCTGCGAGTCGCGCTGACCGGTCTCACCATGGCCGAATATTTCCGTGACGAAGTCCGCGAAGACGGCGTGAAGGGCCGCGACGTGCTGTTCTTCGTCGACAACATCTACCGCTATACGCTCGCCGGCACCGAAGTGTCGGCGCTGCTCGGCCGCATGCCCTCCGCGGTCGGTTACCAGCCGACCCTCGCCGAAGAAATGGGCGTGCTGCAGGAGCGCATCACCTCCACCAAGACCGGTTCGATCACCTCGATTCAGGCAGTGTACGTGCCGGCGGACGACCTTACCGATCCCTCGCCCGCCACCACCTTTGCGCACCTCGATGCCACCGTCGTGTTGTCGCGTCAGATTGCCGCGCTCGGCATCTATCCGGCGGTCGACCCCCTCGACTCGACCAGCCGTCAGCTCGATCCGCTCGTGGTTGGCGAAGAGCACTACAACGTTGCCCGCGGCGTACAGGCCGTGCTGCAGCGCTACAAAGAATTGCAGGACATCATCGCGATCCTCGGCATGGACGAGCTCTCCGAAGAAGACAAGCTCACCGTGTTCCGCGCGCGCAAGATCCAGCGTTTCCTTTCGCAGCCCTTCAACGTCGCCAAAGTATTCACGGGTCAGGACGGCAAGATCGTCTCGCTCAAGGACACCATTCGCGGCTTCAAGGGCATCCTGGCCGGCGAATACGACAGCCTTCCCGAGCAGGCCTTCTACATGGTCGGCTCGATCGACGAAGTCGTCGAGAAAGCGAAGACGCTGCAGTAATCGCCACGCGCACCGGGACACACCGATATGGCCGCCGACAGCACCATTCATTGCGACATCGTCAGCGCCGAGGGCGAGATCTTCTCCGGCCCGGCGAAGATGGTGTTCGTGCCGGCGATGCAGGGCGAAATCGGCATCGCGCCGCGCCACGCGCCGCTGCTCACCATGATCAAATCCGGTGAGGTTCGCGTGCAGACGGCGGACGGCCAAGAGCAGTTTTTCTTCGTCGGCGGTGGTGCTCTCGAAGTACAACCGAAGAAAGTCACGGTGCTCGCCGACACGGCCGTGCGCGCCAAGGACATGGACGAAGCCGCTGCACTCGAGGCCAAGCAGCGTGCCGAAGAAGCCCTCAAGGGCAACATCGACAAGATCGAGCAGGCCGAGGCGCTCGCCGAGCTTGCCCGTGCAGCGGCGCAGCTCAAGATGATCCAGAAGTTACGCAAGATCAAAGGCTGACGCAGCGCCGTGCAGGCATGCCACTGAGCATCTCGATCGTCATTCTGGCGGCGGGCCAGGGCAAGCGGATGAAGTCCGACCTGCCCAAAGTATTGCAGCCGCTGGCCGGCAAGCCCTTGCTCGGGCACGTCATCGACACTGCCGCTACGCTCGCACCGAAATCTTTGCACGTGGTCTATGGCCACGGCGGCGAGCAGGTACGCGCAGCCCTCGGCAGTACGCTGTCTGCAGCCGTGCCGCAGCACTCCTGGGTGCTGCAAGCCGAGCAGCTCGGCACGGGCCACGCCGTGCAGCAAGCCTTGCCCGCACTTCATGACGGTGAGCTTGCTCTCGTGCTCTACGGCGACGTACCGCTGATCCGTGCGACAACGCTGCGCGAATTGATCGCGCTCGCCGGCACCGATGCGATGAGCTTGCTCACCGTGCTGCTCGACGATCCGACCGGCTACGGACGAATCGTCCGCGACGCCGCCGGCCGCGTGCTCGGCATCGTCGAACAAAAGGATGCGACTCCCGAGCAGCTGCGCATCCGCGAAGGCAACACCGGAGTCATGGCGGTGCCGGTCGTGCATTTGCGGCGCTGGCTCGGTCGGTTGCGCAATGCCAATGCACAGGGCGAGTATTATTTGACCGACATCATCGCCATGGCGGTCGACGACGGCGTCAAGGTGACACCGCTCGTGGCGCCGACGATCGAAGAGGTGCTTGGGGTGAACGACAAGCTGCAACTGGCTGAACTCGAAGCCGAGCTGCGCAAGAGCCGTGCACGCGAGCTCATGCTGGCGGGCGTCACGCTGGTCGATCCCGCGCGCATCGACGTACGCGGTACGCTCACCACGGGGCGTGACGTATTCATCGACGTGAACGCCGTGTTCGAGGGCGCCGTGACCCTCGGTCATCGGGTCCGCATCGGCCCGAACTGCGTGCTGCGCGACTGCCACATCGCCGACGACGTGCGGGTAAACGCCCACTGCGTGATCGAAGAGGCGAGTGTCGGCGCGGCTTCCATCATCGGGCCGTTTGCCAGGCTACGGCCGGGTACCCAGCTCGCCGACGACGTGCACATCGGCAATTTCGTCGAAGTGAAGAATTCTTCGATGGACACGGGTGCGAAGGCGAACCATCTCGCCTACGTTGGCGACGCCACCGTCGGCGCGCGCGTGAACATCGGCGCCGGCACGATCATCGCCAACTACGATGGCGCGAACAAACACCACACCACCATTGGTGCCGATGCACATACGGGTTCCAATTCCGTGCTGGTTGCGCCGCTCACGGTCGGCGAGGGCGCCACCATCGGTGCGGGCTCCACCGTCAGCAAGGACGTACCCGCCGGCAAGCTCACCGTGGCCCGCGCCAAGCAGGTCACGCTCGATGCTTGGAAGCGCCCACAGAGAAAGCGCTGACGATCGGTGTATTTGCCAAGCCGAGGCCTGCGCGAGGCGCCGGTGTTCAGTCCCCGAAAAAGGGGCAAAATAGTCGGGTCGCGACCGGGATCGCGACGCTCAGGGAGGCCCTCCGGACATGTGCGGAATCGTCGGCGCCATTGCGCAACGGGACATCGTCCCCATCCTCATCGAGGGTTTGCGGCGGCTCGAATATCGGGGCTACGACTCGGCGGGCGTCGCCGTACTCAATGGCTCGGGTGCGCTCAAGCGCGTGCGGACGGTGGGCAAAGTGCAGAGGCTGCAGGACGCCATCGACGCCTCGCCCACCCACGGTCCCATCGGTATCGCACACACCCGCTGGGCAACCCATGGCGTGCCCTCCGAGCGCAATGCGCATCCGCATATTTCCGCAGATGGCCTGGCCATCGTCCACAACGGCATCATCGAGAATCACGAGGCCTTGCGTGCCGAGTTGCAGGCGGCAGGTTACGCCTTCACTTCGGACACCGACACCGAAGTCATCGCACATCGCATTCACCATCATCTCAAAAGTGGTGTGACACTCCTGGCGGCGGTCGGCACCACGGTCAAAGAACTCGAAGGGGCCTACGCACTGGCGGTGGTCAGTGAAGCCGATCCCGAGCGCATCATCCTCGCTCGCGAGGGCTGTCCGGTGGTCATCGGGCTCGGCGACGGCGAGAACTTCGTCGCCTCCGACATCGCGGCGTTGTTGCCACAAACCCGCAGCTTCGTATTCCTCGAGGAGGGCGATGTCGCCGAGGTGACGCGCAGCAGCGTGCACATCACCGATCGCTCGGGCAGCGCCGTCGAGCGCAAGGTCCATCAGAGCGAACTGTCGGCCGATGCCGCCGACAAGGGCCAGTATGCGCACTTCATGCTCAAAGAAATCCATGAGCAGCCACGGGCGGTCGCCGACACTCTGCAGGAGCGCGTCGCCAACGGGCGTCTGCTCGAAGCTGCGTTTGGTCCCGCGGCAACCGAGATTTTTCGTCGAACCGAGGCCGTGCATATCATCGCCTGCGGTACCAGCTTTCACGCGGGATCGGTGGCGCGTTACCTCATCGAGCAACTCGCGAACCTGCCCTGCAGCGTCGAGATTGCGAGCGAGTTTCGCTACCGCAGCCCGGTGGTACCGCGCAACACGCTGTTCGTGACGATCTCGCAGTCTGGTGAAACCGCCGATACCCTGGCCGCGCTGCGTCTGGCCAAGCAGGCGGGTTATCTGTCCTCGCTCGCGATCTGCAACGTTCCCGAAAGTTCGCTGGTGCGCGAGTCCGAGCTCGTGATGCTGACGCGCGCGGGTCCCGAGATCGGGGTGGCGTCGACCAAGGCTTTCACCACCCAGCTTGCGGCACTCGGTCTTTTGGTGGTGGCGCTCGCCAAGTCGCACGGCGCGACCGCCGAGCAGGAAAAAACGCTGGTCACGCGACTGGTCGAACTGCCCGGCATGATCGAGAAGACTCTGGCACTCGATTCCGTCATTCGAGAATTGGCACAACGTTTCGTACCCAAGCACCATGCGCTGTTCCTCGGTCGCGGCACCATGTACCCGATCGCCATGGAAGGAGCGCTCAAACTCAAAGAAATCTCCTACATTCACGCCGAAGCCTACGCGGCAGGTGAGCTCAAGCACGGTCCGCTCGCGTTGGTCGA
>RGYP01000080.1 GCA_010031985.1 Gammaproteobacteria bacterium | reverse complement strand
TGCTGCGCGAGCGAATCCGCGTATAGCCCTGCTTCTCGAGCAGACCCAGAACTTCGGTATCTTTGAAATTCTTCGGGACCTTGACCTCGAAGCAGATCAGGACGCGCGGGTCACCTGCGGCCGCTGCCCGACGCAGCAGATCGCCCTGAATGCTCTCGGGTGAGTCGCGCCGCACCAGATCTCCGCAGCGCCGACAGTGCAGATGTGCGCCACGTGCAAACAGCAGCTTCAGATGATCGTTGAGCTCGGTCATCGTGCCCACGGTCGAGCGCGAGGTACGTACCGGATTCGTTTGATCGATGGCGATCGCCGGTGGAATGCCCTCGATACGATCGACCGCCGGCTTGTCCATGCGATCTAGGAACTGCCGCGCATACGGTGAGAACGTTTCGACGTATCGTCGCTGGCCCTCGGCGTAGAGTGTGTCGAACACCAAAGAAGATTTACCCGACCCCGAGACGCCGGTGACGACCACGAGCTCGCCCGTCGGAATCTCGAGATCGAGATTTTTCAGATTGTTCTGGCGGGCGCCGCGAACGACGATCGCCTCATGGCCGGAGTCGCGCATGAGTGAAATGGGAGCGGCTGCAGGGGGAGGCCACATCCTAACTTTTTGTTAGGCTCGCGGGAACAGCCCTGCAACCGGGAGACACACCATGAGCCGACCTGTCGATCACAACGCCGACTCGAACACCTTCACTCGTCGCGATCTGTTGGGTGGTGCGGTCGGTCTTTCGGTGGCCGCTGGGCTCGCTGCACCGGCGCCCACTGCGGCGGCGCCTGCGGCGACTTCGCCCTTGGTGCGGACCGATGGCCGCTATCCGACGGTGCCGCTCGTCCAGCCTGTCGCGCGGCTCGGGCTCGTGCAGACCCGCATCCGCATGCTCGAGGTCGATGCCATCGAACGTATCCGCAAGGAAAACCTCGATTACATGCTCGAGTGGATCGATCGAGCGCAATCCGAGCGGCGGCACGATGCGCTGTTGTTCCATGAATTGCCGCTGACCGGGTTGTCGTTCTCCTGGTCGCGACCCATGGTGCTCAAGGGTTGCATCGAAATTCCGGGCCCCGAGACCGAAGCCATCGCCCGCAAGGCCCGGCAGCACCGCTGCTACATAATCTTTGGCGCCTACATTGTGGACAAAGATTGGCCCAATCATTTCATGTCGGCGACCACGATCATCGGTCCCGATGGCAGCATCGTCGACAGCCAGTGGAAAGCGCGCAACATCATGGGCGCCTTCGGCAACAACGAGCTGATGACGACCACCATCTTCAACGTGCTCGACCGCTATGTCGAAATGTACGGTTGGGACCGGGTGATTCCCGTCGCGCGCACGCCGATCGGCAACATCGCCACGTCGACCGTCCAACTCGAGCCCGAGCTGTATCGCGCCTTCGGCATGAAGGGTGCCGAGATCGTGCTGCGAACGGCGACCGGGCGCTATCGACTCGCCGATGTTCAAGGCGCTTCGCTGCACAACGGTTATTGGTCGGCGATGGTCAACAACGCTTACCTGCCCGACGATCCACAGGGTCTGCGGCGCTACTGGAAAGACGGTGACTGGACGAAGCCGATTGCCGATACCACCACCGTGCTATCGACGGTGATCGATCCGCAGGGAAATCTGGTCGCGCAGACCAAAGATCCGACCGAGCAGGTGCTCAGCGTCGAGATTCCCATCGCAGCGCATCGCGAAAAGATGCGCCAACCCGTCATGCACAAAGAACTCTACGATCGCGTGTGGCAGGCCTACCAAGGAAAATATCCGCCCAATGCTTTCCTGAAGCAGCAGCCGAATTCGCTTACCGAATCGGCTGACCAGATCAATGCCAGGGTGCGCTGGAAGCCCTGATTTCATTGTCCGTCTCCACTCTGTAGTCACGCCGAGGCGAACGACCGACCAGCGGAACCCCTGACGGCCACAACGCGGATTGCGTGACTTACGGTCCGTGCCCTCCGAGGCGAAGCGGTGCAACGTCGCAGCCATGAGAGAGTTGCAGATCGCCATCGTCGGTGCCGGTATCGCCGGGCTCGTCGCCGCGCGCGCACTGCAGCAATTCGGCTTCCGCCCCGTGGTTTACGAGCAGGCCCCCGTGCTCGGCGATGTGGGTGCCGGGCTCACGGTGAGCCCCAACGCCACGCATGTGCTCAATGCCATCGGACTGGAAGGTGTGCTGTCCCGCATCGGTATGCGTCCCGATCGGGGTGGCGTCAAACATTGGAAAACCGGCGAGCTCATGGTCGAGATCTCGCGCGGTCGCGAAATGCTCGAAAAATACGGCGCGGCCTACTATCAGGTACATCGCGCCGATTTGCATCGCGAACTCGCCGATCTCGTGGTCAGCCACGATCCGACTGCCATCCGTACCGGACACGCATTCGTTGGTCTCGTGCAGAACTCGGCCGGGGTGAGTCTCAAGTTCGGCAACGGTGTCGAAGTACGGGCCGATTCGGTGCTCGGTGCCGATGGCGTGCGTTCCGTAGTCCGTACCCAGCTCTTCGGGGTGGATCGACCGCGCTTCACCGGCTACATGGCGTATCGCGGCTTGGTGCCGTACGCCGATTTGCCCGCGGGTGTGGTCGAACCCACTTCTTGTCTCTCGACCGGCCCTGGCCGCAGTTTCACCCGTTATCTCGTACGCGGTGGCAGCCTCGTCAATTTCGTGGGTTTGACCGAGCGTGACGATTGGCGCGAGGAGGGTTGGTCGATTCGGGCCACTGTCAAAGAAATGCTAGAAGAGTATGGCGACTGGTATCAGGGCGTGCGCACGATCATCGCGGCGACGCCCGCCGACGGACTCTTCAAATGGGCGCTATTCGATCGCGAGCCACTCGCCGAGTGGACGCGAGGGCGCGTCACGCTGATCGGCGATGCGGCACATCCCATGCTGCCGTTTCTCGGGCAGGGTGCAGCGATGGGGATCGAAGATGGCATGTTGATCGCCCGGGCCTTTGCTGCCGCAGGCTCGATCGACGAGGCTTTACGTCGCTACGTCGAGGCAAGGCTGCCGCGCGCGAACTGGGTGATGACCGAGTCCCGCAAGACGGCGCTCAACTACCACTCCGGTCGCGATGAGAACTTCCGCCCCGGCAAGCACGTCAGTGCCGAGTCGCTCGGCCTGATGGCCTACAACCCGGCCGCCGTTCCGGTTTAGTCGCTACGCTCAAACCGTATAGGTTGCTGTTCCGGTGTCGTGAATCGGTACGGTCCCTTGCCGGGTGACGAGCACGAGATCTTCGAGGTGCGCCGTTCCACCTTCGCCGGTTTCGAAAAGGGGGCAGTCGATCGAGAGAATCATGTTTTCTTCGATAATCACGTCTGCACGCGAGCCGTCGACGTTCAGGCGCGGTTGATCGGTATGCGCAAGACCCACGCTGTGCGGGCTGAAGGTTACCGGTACGTCGATGCCGAATTTGGCCAGCGTCGTAGTGCCCAGCTCGCGTACCTGAGAAAAGCGCATGCCAGGACGGATCAAGCCCTGTAGTTCGCCCCAGGTCTTCGCCATGGCATCGGTGCAGTAGCGCATGCGTTTTTTGGGCTCGCCGAAGAATATCGTTCGTCCGTAGTCACCATGAAAGTTTCTGAGATGGCTCACGCAATCGATCATCAGCGCCTGCCCGTCGCGTACGGGTTCGTCATAGGCGTCTGACGACGAGGCATTCACCACCATGAAAACCCCGAGATTGCCGCGCAGCGCGGCCTCGGCGAAAAATCTTTGACGGATCGCGCGAACGCTACCGAGTTCGCGAGCGATGCGAATCGTGGCGTGTGCTGCGGCGACGTTGGCTTCGGAAGCGAGCTTCATCATGCGAATTTCCGCCGGCGTACGGACCAGACGGATGCGTCGCGGCGTGTCGTCGGCGTCGATAAGCGTTGCTCCCGGGGCCGCGCGTGTCAGCAACTGTGCGACCGACGTGTCGTCATGGCCGAGGCGGCCGCGGGCCACGCCAAGTTCGGCGAGCGCCTTGGCAAGTGCCTGTTCCATACTCGCGTGATACGGCGCTGCTTCAGCCAAAATCTTGCGTCGGTTTTGTTCGCGAGCGGGCGGCTCACCGTCTAGCTTGTAGACCACGACATCAGCCGCTGCGGCACCCGGCCGCGGACTCGTGAATACGAACGGCTGCACCCCGGGCACCAGCCCGTCATCGGCCTGGATGTAATAGTAGGAGAACGCCGGGATCACTAGCGCCACGGGCCGCTGCGGGTCGCGGGGAATGATCGCGAGCGTCGAGGCGATCATGCTCATGCGCTCGAGCAGCGGAAAAAAATTGGTGGCGTGAAAGACATTACGGCCTTCACCCACGACCATTGCATCGAGCCCGTCCTCGGTCAGGATGCGGCGGGCGCGCTCGCGATCGAGAAAAGGTTCGCGGGTGGCAAAGCCGATGTCGGGCAGCGTCGTCGGGCTTTGCCCGACGACGCCAGTCCCCGGGGCGGCGCTCGCCCCCATTCCTGTCACTGCACCGGCCATGGTGGCTGCAGCGATGAAATCGCGACGCTCCCGATCCATTGCGACGTCTCCCGGTTCATGATCTTCAACCCGCAGCTTGTCAGTCCATCGCCAAGGCGGCAAGCGGGAGCTTCTTTGACCCTCTCGGCGAGGGTATGCTCTCGATAGTTCCCCTTCGGTTGTCCCCCCTCGGGAGTCTGACCATGATCGATCGCCGCCAATTGTTCGGTGCCGCTGCCGGCTCCCTCGCGCTCATTAATGGCGTCGCCACTGCATCCACGTTGCGCAAGCCGAAAGCGGCCGTCGCTCCGCGCGGCGTCGACGGGCGGCTCGTGCGGCTGGCCACGCTTGAGCTCGAGGCGCAGCAAGACTTCACCCGGGGCATGCGAACGCTGCATGGCAAGGCGCTGCGCGCGGCATCGCTCGCCGCTTTCGATCGTGTCCTCGAGCGCGAGGGCATCGATCCGGCAACACCTATCACGGTCGAGCAGTTACGTCGTCTCATCGAGAACGAGCCGAGCACCAACCTCGCTTCGCGAACCTGGCTGCACAATCAGCAGTACATGTGGAAAACCTTGCACGCGCACTTCCACGATCACGCCGACGAATACCTCGCCGAGCTCGAAGCGGCCGATCGCGCGGGCCCCGGCACGCTCGAGCTCGCGCCGTCGCTCGAGGTGCCGATGTACGCGCGTCACGAAATCCACATTCAGCCGGGCGGCTACGTCGGCGATCCTTTCGCGGGTCACATGTATCACTACGGCACCAACAGTTTTTACACCGGCACCTCGATAGGTGCCAACGATCAGGACGACTCGCATAAACGATCCGCGCAGCGATTGCCGCTGCCGCAAGATGGCAAGGCTCTGCGTATTCTCGACATGGGTACGGGCATCGGCCAGCTAGCCGTCGCGCTCAAAGAAAAATACCCCGACGCCGAGGTTTGGGGTATCGACGTCGCGGCGCCGATGCTTCGCTATGCACATATGCGCGCGAACAATCTCGGCGTCGCCGTCAATTTTGCGCAGCGCCTCGCCGAAAACACCGGCTTTCCCGACAACCATTTCGACTTGGTGACGAGCTATCTGCTGCACCACGAGGTGCCCGCGGAGGTCACTCGCAAGATCATCGCCGAAGTGCAGCGAATCACCCGACCGGGCGGGGTGTTCTATCCCCTCGATTTCGGGACGGGCGGCGCCGTGATGCCGCCGCGCCTGCTCTACGGCCGGTGGTGGGACCATCGCTGGAACAACGAAGCGTGGTCGCTCGAGTACCATGCCATGCCTTTCACCGAAGAAATCGGCAAACGCGGATTCAGCATTGTCCGCAACGCCGAAGCAGTGATCCGCGGCTACGGAGCTCGGCACGCGATCAAGGCCTGATTTCGTCGCGCCATGGAACAGGCTCGCGACATTCATTCCTATCGCAAATATTGGGCTTCACGCTTCGGCGTGGCGCCGTTTCTCCCCATGTCGCGTGCCGAGATGGATGCGCTCGGTTGGGATAGCTGCGATGTCATCGTCGTAACGGGTGATGCCTACGTCGATCATCCGAGTTTCGGCATGGCGATCATCGGTCGCCTGCTCGAGGCGCAGGGTTTTCGCGTGGGTATCATCGCGCAGCCCGATTGGCAAAGTGCCGACCCCTTCAAGGTGCTCGGTAAACCGAATCTTTTCTTCGGTATCACCGCCGGCAACATGGACTCGATGGTGAATCGCTACACCAGCGATCGCCGCATGCGTAGCGACGATGCCTACACGCCGAACGGCGAGGGTGGCAAGCGCCCTGATCGCTCGGTCATCGTTTATGCGCAGCGTGCCCGCGAGGCTTATGCCGACGTGCCAATCGTGATCGGCGGCATCGAGGCCAGTCTGCGTCGTATCGCCCACTTCGATTACTGGTCCGAAAAAGTACGCCGCTCGATTTTGCTCGATGCCAAAGCCGACTTGCTGCTGTTCGGCAACGCCGAACGGCAAATCGTCGAGGTTGCGCATCGGCTTGCTGCAGGCGAAAAAATGGTCTCGATCACCGACCTGCGTGGTACCGCCTTCACTCGACGAGTGCTGCCCGAGGGCTACATCGAGATCGACTCGACGCATCTCGACACTCCGGGCCCACTCAATCCACCGATCGATCCGTACGCGATGGAGGACAACGGCGGCACCAAATCGTCGACGGACCCGAACTCCGCTGGTTTCGATCAGCCGGCCAACGAATCGGTGGTACGGTTCGTGCGTCGTGTGCGCAACGCCGATCGCGCTCGCAGCGTCATTCGCTTGCCTGCCTACGAGCAGGTGGTCGACGACCCGGTGATGTATGCGCACGCCTCGCGCATCCTCCATCTCGAGGCGAACCCCGGCAACGCACGGGCAATGGTGCAGCGGCATGGTCAAATCGACGTCTGGCTGAACCCGCCGCCCATTCCGCTCACGACTCGCGAGATGGATTACGTCTATGAATTGCCGTACCAGCGGCAGCCGCATCCGTTCTATGGCAAGGCGGAGATTCCTGCCTACAAGATGATTCGTTTCTCGATCGCCATCCAGCGCGGATGCTTCGGTGGCTGTACCTTCTGTTCGATCACCGAGCACGAAGGTCGCATCATTCAGAGTCGCTCGGAGGGATCGATCCTGCGTGAGATAGAAAAGGTGCGTGATACGGTGCCGGGTTTCACCGGAGTCATCTCCGACCTCGGCGGTCCGACGGCCAACATGTATCGACTCGCCTGCAAAAGCCGCGCGATCGAAAGTGCCTGCCGCAAACCATCCTGCGTCTATCCGGGTGTTTGCCCGAATCTCAATACCGATCACTCGCCGCTCATCGAGCTTTACCGCAAGGCGCGTGCGCTGCCAGGCATCAAGAAAGTGTTGATCGCATCGGGTGTGCGTTATGACCTTGCCATCGAGTCGCCGGAGTACGTCAAAGAGCTCGCGCAGCATCATGTGGGCGGTTATCTGAAGATTGCAC
Organism: Gammaproteobacteria bacterium; assembly: GCA_010031985.1. Lineage (GTDB taxonomy): Bacteria > Pseudomonadota > Gammaproteobacteria > Steroidobacterales > Steroidobacteraceae > UBA964. The sequence goes on along the minus strand of RGYP01000080.1, from coordinate 350 downwards.
CCGAAGCGATCGGCGAGGGACCGCTTTCGAAGATGATGAAACCGGGTGTCGGCACCTACTATCGTTTCAAAGAACTATTCGATCGTTACTCGAAGGAAGCGGGCAAGGAGCAATACCTGATCCCGTATTTCATTGCGGCCCACCCCGGTACTACCGATGAAGACATGCTCGAACTCGCGCTTTGGCTGAAGAAAAACGGCTTTCGCGCGGATCAGGTGCAGGCCTTCTTGCCCTCGCCGATGGCTACGGCCACTGCCATGTACCACTCCGGCAAGAATCCGCTGCGGCGCGTGGCACGCAACAGCGAAGAGGTCACCATTCCCAAGGGCCTGAAGATACGTCGTTTGCAC
>RGYP01000079.1 GCA_010031985.1 Gammaproteobacteria bacterium | reverse complement strand
TCTGTTGCCGCTCTCCGGCTTCAAGCATCCGGCGGTGACGCCGCTCGTGCGGGCGATCGCCAGCAGTGATTGGGTGTCTCGTTTCTTTGCTCGGCGTCTCGAGTCACCGCGCGAAGTGGCGCGCATGTTGGCGGCAACGGGTTCGACGCTCGATGCGCGGGGCATGGAGCTCTATGGCCGCTTGTCGCGCTCGCCGGCGCATGCGGGCGCGGCGCTCACCATGATGGCGGTCTGGGACGTGCGGCCTCTCGAGCGGCAGCTGGCGAGTTTGACGGTCCCACTAACACTCGTGGTGGGCTCGCGTGATCGCATGATCCTGCCTGGAGAAGCAAGCAAGGTTCGTCGCTTGCTGCCGACGGCGCAGCTCGTGCAATTTCCCGAGCTTGGGCATCTGGCGCACGAGGAGCGGCCCGATTTCATTGCCGAGTTGGTGGTGACGCATGCGCGGCTGCGCGGCGTACTGGTACCATCCCGCGGGCTCTCGATTCAGGATCCTTGATGTTGCCGACGGCTTCCCATCCGCTGCGCGAAGAGTTGCACGACGAGGTGCACGCACGACCGCCGCTGCCGGTGGCTTCGCCCTCGCGAGTGACCTGCCTTGCGCTGCTCGTCGGCAACGACGTGCGTGATCGCGAGTGGCAGGGCTTGCGCGATCTCGGTACGCGCTTCGGTGTCGTACTCGATCAAAAGCCGACGGGGTATTTTTCGGCCGATTTCGGCGCCTTTCGCCTCAAGTGGGAGCGTCACACCGAGTTCAGTCGATACGTGTTCGTGGTCGATGGTGCCTCGGTTGAAGGCGGCTCCGAAGCGCCCTTTGCGCACCCCGCCGTCGAGTCCGTTCCGGCGGACTGGCTTGCGGCGCTGCCCGGGCAAATCATTTTTGCGGGTCATGCCGAGATCGTCGCCACGAGGTCCTGCGATGCGGCTGATCTCGTCAGTCTGTCGCGTAGCGCATTCGGCGATCGGCCTCTGGTCGGTTCTACCATCGCCGACGACAAGGCAACGGCACTCACGGACTTTCGCGTCGACGAGGGCGGCTACAGTCGTTTGCTGCTCATCGATCGCGGGCTCACGCCGGCTCAAGCGGGTCGCGTCGTGCAATCGCTGCTCGAGATCGATCTGTATCGCATGCTGGCCTTGCTGGCTTTTCCGGTGGCGCGACAACTTGCGCCACTGCTCTCGCGCGATGAGCGTGAGCTCGCGGCGATCGCCGATCTGCTCGTCAAGGCTGATGCGGCGAGCGAGCCCCTGCTGCTCGATCGTCTCACTTCATTGCAGGCGGAAATCGAACGCCGCGAGGCTGATCATCATTATCGTTTTCGGGCGGCCGAGGCCTATCACGAGATCGTGCAAGGTCGACTCGCCCAAATGCGCGAGCAGCGGATCGGCAGTCTGCAGACCTGGCAAGAATTCATGGAGCGGCGTTTGGGTCCCGCCATCAATACCTGCAACGCCGCCATGGCGCAGCTCGAATCCTTGTCGCAGCGCGTGACGCGGGCCACGCAACTGCTCTCGACGCGTATCGGCATCACGCGCGAATTGCAGAATCAGCAATTGCTCGAATCGATGAATCAGCGAGCCGCTGCACAGCTGCGTCTTCAGGCGACGGTCGAAGGCCTGTCGGTCGCGGCGGTCACTTACTACATCGTCGGGCTCGTCAAATATCTGGCCGATGGGCTGGCCGACGCCGGTTGGCCGATCGATCCTGGCATCATGACTGCGGTCAGTATTCCGCTGGTCGCGGCTCTGGTTTACTTGGCAGTCCGCAGGGTGCGACGCAGCGTCGCCAAGCAGACGGGGGCATTGAAATGAGCGGATCTTCCGCGCGCGGCAATCGCGCGATCGTCATCGGCAGCGGTTTCGGTGGGCTCGCTGCGGCGGCGCGTCTCGGCGCGCGTGGCTATCAGGTCACGGTACTCGAAAAGCTCGATGGCCCCGGGGGGCGTGCCTACGTCTATCAGCGCGATGGCTACACCTTCGATGCCGGTCCGACCATCATCACGGCGCCCTATCTGTTCGCCGACCTTTGGCAGTTCTGCGGTCGCAAAATCTCTGATGACGTGACGCTACGCGCGCTCGACCCGTTCTACGAGGTTCGTTTCGATGACGGCGACGTATTTCGCTACACCTCGAATCTCGAGTTGATGCGCGAGCAGATTGCGCGCATCGAGCCGCGCGACGTCGAAGGCTTCAATCGTTTTCTCGGGGTGAGTCGCGAGATCTTCGAGGTCGCATTCAAGGGTCAGGCCGAGCAGCCGTTCCACGAGATCGGTACGCTGCTGCGTGCGGCGCCCGATCTCGTTCGCCTCGGCGGCTATCGCTCGGTGTACAAAGAGGTCTGCCGCTTCTTCAAAAGCGACAAACTGCGCATCCTGTTCAGCTTTCATCCGTTGCTGATTGGCGGCAATCCGTTCACCACCACGGCCTATTACTGCCTCATCGCGCATCTCGAGCGTACCTACGGCGTGCACTACGCCGAGGGTGGCATGGGCGCGTTGATGCGCGGACTCGTCAAGCTGGTCGAGCACAACGGAGGTGAAGTTCGTTGCAACGCCGAGGTCGCCGAAATTCTGGTCAAAAATGGTGCCGCCTGCGGCGTACGACTCGCGAACGGAGAAGAAATGGCGGCGGATGTCGTCGTCTCCAACGCCGATGCGGCGTTCACCTACAGCAAGCTGCTCGCCAAGCATCCGCGACGTCGTTGGACCGACGCCAAGATCGCACGAGCACGTTACTCGATGAGTCTGTTCGTTTGGTACTTCGGCACCAATCGTCGCTTCGACGACGTCTATCATCACACCATGGTGCTCGGCCCGCGTTACCGCGGTCTGCTCGACGACATTTTCCGCCACAAGGTGCTGGCCAAAGATTGCAGTCTCTATCTGCATCGGCCGAGCGCCAACGATCCGAGCTTGGCACCGCCGGGCTGCGACTCATTCTACGTGCTTTCGCCCGTGCCGCATCTGCAGAGCGGGACCGATTGGCAGGTCGAGGGCGAGCGTTACCGCGCGCTCGTCGAGCGTCGTCTCGAAGATACGGTGTTGCCGGGTCTCGGGCGCTCCATCGTGACTTCGCACATGCTGACGCCGCTCGACTTTCGCGACCGTTTGTCATCGGTCAACGGCGCGGCGTTCGCGATGGAGCCGCAATTGTTCCAGAGCGCGTGGTTTCGGCCGCACAACGTCAGCGAGGAAGTGCGCGGACTTTATCTCGTCGGTGCGGGCACGCATCCGGGAGCAGGGCTTCCCGGCGTGGTTTCGTCGGCCAACATTCTCGACAAGGTGGTCCCGCCGCCTGGCTGATTCAGGCGAAATCTTCGACAATCTTTGCTGCGGCGAGGCGTCCGGAAAGCGTCGCCATCGGAATCCCGGGGCCGGGATGAGCGGAGCCTCCGGCGAGGTAGAGCCCTGGAATCGCGGTCGCCGCACCCGGTCGCGCGAAGCTCGCGAAAGCACCGTGATTGGCACGACCGTACAGCGAGCCCCCGGTGCCGGGAAAAAGCCGCTCGAAATCCTGCGGTCGCGTGACGATGCCGTCGTCTGCACTGCGCTCGATCTGCAGTCCACATCGGTTGAGGAGCAGCGACACGTCGCGTTCGAGGCTGGCGAGTCGGTCGTCATCGATACCACCCACGTCACCGTCGGCCGGTGCATTGACGAGCAGCAGCATGCGCTCGCCTGCGGCGAGTTCGGCCGGCGCGGATCCCGCCGGCACTGCACCACGATCTTGCGCGCAAAGATAAACGGTCGGCTGCGATTTGATGCGCCGTTTCTCAAAGATGTTCGCAAACTCTTCGGGGTATCGATCGCCAAAGAATACGTTGTGGTGTTCGAGCTCGAAACCGCGCGTGGGCGCCTTGACGCACCAGGTGACGGCAGAAAGTGCGCGCGCGTCGCGTGTCATCGGCATGCCGGCGGGCACCACCTCACGGCCGAGCAGACCGGCGGCGAGTGCATTCGCATCGCCGTTGAACACGATGGCATCGGCTTCGATGATCTCACCGTCGGCGAGCTTCAGAGCGCGGCACCGTCCGTCGCGCAGCACGAGCTCGCTCACGCTCGAACCGAATCGATAGCGTGCGCCGCAGCCCTCCCCGAGTCGTTGCAGTGCCTCGGCCACCTTGCGCATGCCGCCGCGAACGAGCCAAACGCCCTCTTGTTCCACGTGCGCGATCAGCATCAACGTGGCGGGCGCCGCGAGGGGGGACGAGCCGACGTAGGTGGAGTATCGGCCGAAGAGTTGGCGTAGCCGTGGGTCGTGAAAGTGTGCGGCGAGCGCTCGCCACAGACTTTGCCAAGGCGGCGTACCCAGCATTGAGCGCAGACCATCGGCGGCCAAGCCCCGACGCGCGAGCGTCGCGATGAGCTCGCGTTGCGAGGGCAGGGAGCGGGTCATGAAACTATCGCGCAGTGCCGCGTGTACGCTGGAGCTGCGACGACAAAAATCGCCGAAGCCCGCCGCCTCGCGCTGACCAGCAAATTCTTTGATGGCACGTTGCGAACGTGCCCGATCGGCGAACAAATCGAGGCGCCCGCCATCGGGCCAGGCGTGGCGTGCCAGCACCTCGGCTCGATCGAGGCTCAGATAATCTTCGAGGCGAGCGCCCGCGTCGCGGAAGAGAGCGTCGAACACCCAATGCATGGTGAAGACCGTGGGCCCGGCGTCGATGGCGGCTTCGCCCACCTGCACTTGCCGAAGCTTGCCGCCCGGTGCGTTTTCTTTTTCGAAGACACTGACGCGGTGACCGCGACGGGCGAGGTCGGCCGCCGCGCTCAAGCCGCCCATGCCGGCACCGACGACGGCGATGTGTCGCATGCCTCAGCCTGCCGACGTGCCGCGCTTGAGGTGGCCGTAGGCGCGACCGCGATCGATCTGCAGGCGGTGGTAGATGATCAGCGCGAGCCCGACGAGAAGGGGGATCGACCAGAGGCCGGGATGCAGCGCGAGCGTCGGAATGGTTCGGACGGCGCCAAACGCGAAGAAGGCGGTGTAGACGGAGATGCCTGCACCGACCAGGGCCTTGATGTGCTCCTTCAGCCAGTCGAGTCGTCCAGGGTCTTTTTTGAGCATGAACCAAAGATTGGTGGCAACGGTCGCCACGCCGATGCCCGGCATGCCGAGCATCAGCGGTTGACCGATTTGCATCGACTGCCAGGCGCAGTTGATCGAGGTGACGAGCAGCAACCCTTGCAGGGTGACGTTTCGCCACTCGAGATTGCGGCGATGATCGTCGCGATTGACGAGACAGCTGTGGCCGTACCAGGCGAGGTTCAAGGTCAACACCGCAAGGCCTTGCATCATCCAGCCGAAAATTCCCTTGACCCAGGCCGCATCCGGCAAATGCGGATGGGTTGCGAGCGGATCGATGAGCGTGCAAGTGCTGATGCCGATGGCCGCGAAGCCCGTGACCAGCATGGCGCGCGTGAAAATCCGTCCCCATTGCCGATGCGGGATGCTGCCTTTGCGAGCGATGACTGGTACCCAGAACGAGACGAGTCCGAGGCTACCCGCGAGGATGTGCAGGATCACGAAGGCTTCGAAGGCAAGCACGACGGTCTGGGCGTTTTGCGCGAGCATGGCAAAGATGCTGCGCTCGCCGACTCGCAGTTGTCAAAGCATCGCGCAATTGTCAAAGCGAGGCGAGTGGCGCTAGGGTGTCCGTATGTACGAACCGCCGAGACCGACGTCGCTCGCAGCGATCGCCTCGCTGCTGCGCGTCGCTGCGCAGGGCGATGGCGATCTGCTCAGTCTTTTGCCGCGCAAGGCGTATCGGGTCGACGCTGGCTGGCTCGGCTATTCGCGTCGCTCGATCCTGATCGTCAATGCGCCGCATCTGTTACGCGACGTCCTGACCGACCCGCTCGACGTGTTTCCGAAGAGCGACCTCATGGTCGGTGCGCTCGAGCCCTTGGTCGGTAACTCGATCTTCGTCTCGAGTGGCACGGTGTGGCGTCGCCAGCGACGTATGATCGAGCCGTCGTTCTCGCACATGCGACTCAACAAGGCTTTCGCGTCGATGACGGCCGCCGTCGACGACTACGAATCCCGACTCGACGAGCTCGCCGCGAGCGGGGGTCATTTTTCGCTGGACCTCGCCATGAGTCATCTGACGGCGGACATCATCTGCCGTACCGTATTCTCGACCTCGCTCAAGTCGCAGACCGCGATCGACGTATTCGAGGCTTTCACGGTTTTCGAACGTACGTGTGCGCAAGTCGAGTTGCGGCGTCTGATCTTCGACCCGCCTTTCACCGAGATCCCGCAGCACGCGGACGTACTGGCTGCCTGCGAGCGCATCCGCCACCACCTCGGCGATCTGATCGATACGCATCTGCCGGCGGGAAGCTCGGCATGGGACGACATCGCCGCCGAAATCATCGAGGCACGAGATCTCGAGTCGGGCGCCGGTTTCAGTCGCAAGGAGCTGCTCGATCAGCTCGGTGTCATGTTTCTCGCAGGACATGAAACGACCGCGAGCGCACTCACCTGGGCGTTTTTCATTTTGTCGATGCAGCCGGGGCTCGTCGAGCGCGTGCGAGCCGAAGTTCATTCGATCGCCGGCGATGGTCCCTTGGAGCTCGAGCAGGTTCGGCGCATGACGCTGGTGCGCAACGTGTTTCGCGAGAGCATGCGACTCTATCCGCCGATTCCCTTCATTCCGCGGGTTGCAGCCGAGGCTGCCAAAATCGGTCAATACAGCGTCAAGAAGGGCGCGATGATCATGATCGCGCCGTGGACCATTCATCGACATCGCGACTATTGGCGCAACCCCCACGCGTTCGACCCGGATCGTTTTTCGTCGGAGCGTGAGCACGAGCTCGTCGCGGGTACTTACCTGCCGTTCGGACTCGGGCCACGGACCTGCATCGGTGCCGGATTTGCCACGCTCGAGGCGACGTTGATCCTCGCACGCCTCATCCGTCGATACGATCTCGTGGTCCGGGATTCGCACAAGGTGCGCCCCGTGGCGCGGTTGACGATTCGGCCGCAGCAGCAACTGATGGCGATCGTGAGCCGTCGGCGTGCCGGGCGCGAGGGCGCGGCGGCGTGACGACGGTCCTTTTGACCCTGGGTCGTTTGCCGAAGGCGCTGGAAGTGGCGCGCGCACTGCACTCGGCCGGAGCGCGCGTGCTCGTCGCCGAGCCTTTCGAGCGACATTTGAGCGGTGTCTCGAACGCGGTTTCGCAGAGTTTCGTGGTCACGGCGCCGGCGCTCGATCGGCAAAGATATCTCGATGATCTGCGTGCCCTCGTGCGCGCCCACCAGGTCGATCTGCTCGTGCCCATCTCCGAAGAAATCGTGCACGTCTCCGCGCTTCACGGCACGTTGCCCGCATCATGTCGGCTGTTGTCGATGTCGCAGGCCGAGATCCTCGCGGTGCACGACAAAGGTCGTTTCGTGGAGACTTGTGCGGCAGCGGGGGTGAGTGCACCGCAGAGCCATCCGAGTGATCACGAGAGTGCCCGCGAACTCGCAGCGAAGTTCGACTACGTCTTGAAACCGACGTCCTCGTGTTCGGGGCGCGGGGTGCGGTTCTTGGCGGCAGGGGATGAAGTGCCACCCGTGGCGGAACGCTCCATCGTGCAGCGTTTGCTACGCGGCGAGCTCGTCAGCAGTTTCAGCATTGCGCGAGCGGGCGAAGTCAGGCTCACCGTGCTGTACCGCGGCGCCGTCATGCAAGGTACGGTCGCCGTGTGTTTCGAGCGGATCGACGTGCCCCCGGCCGTTGATCGATGGATCCGCAGTTTCGTGGCGCATACCCGTTTCGATGGTTTCGTTTCCTTTGATCTCATCATCGA
>RGYP01000078.1 GCA_010031985.1 Gammaproteobacteria bacterium | reverse complement strand
CGACGGTATGCTGATCACCGTACCCGTCGACGACGGACCCGTGCGCTTCGATCAATTCTGATTGTCGACGGGATTACACCCATGACTTCCTTACGAGTTTCGATCGTCGCGGCAACGGTACTCATTTTCTTTGATTTGGCGAATGCGAAAAGCGCTCGCGCGAGCGAGATGCCTGCAGCAAGCCCATTCCTCGAGCGGATCCCCTGCGAGAGCAGTGAGCCGCCGAATTTCCAGCGCTACCGGGAACGGCAATTAGCTACACTTGATATGGAGCAGTCGGCGGCCCAAGCACAAAAAATTCCGGTGCGCGTCATTGCCAACTTGAATACCGATGACGTGCTCGGTACGGAAGCAGAGTATTTAGCACGTAATCGAGCAGGCGTTCGTTGCGAGCGAATCGTCTATGCAGTCGACGGATTGAAAATTCGTGGATTTCTTTGGACACCTATCAACATTGAAATCGGGGGACTGGCGACGACTCCAAGCTCAGGCCCAACACCCAGTTCGGCTTTGAGCGTTTCGTTCGTGCGGGCTACGTCGTCATCGGCTCCCAGTACCGTGGCAACGACGGTAGCGAGGGAATCGACGAGCTGGGCGGAGCAGACGTTCGCGATGTCGTCCAACTCACGCAGATCGCACGCCAATTGCCGTTCGTCGACGAGCGTAACGTGTTCGCTTTAGGCTATTCGCGTGGCGCCATGATGGCGCTCTTGGCAGCCAGGGATGGTGCTGCGTTTAATGCGATCGCGCTCGTGGGCCTACCTGCCGATCTGCGAGCACCCGAGTTCGGTCGAATGGCGGCTCCGGCAAAGGGCGATCGCGCGCAAGCACTGGCGGCACGCTCGGCTATTCTGTGGGCAGAGAAAATCGATCCTCCGATGCTGCTGCTGCAGGGTAGCGGAGACCCCCTCGTTTCGACGGCGCGTCAAACGCTACCCTTCGCCCTGCGCCTGCAGGAACTCTCTAAAGATTACGAGCTCGTCATCTATCAGGGAGACAGCCACGGTATCGTCATCAACGGTAACGACCGAGATCAGCGTATCCTCAATTGGTTTTCACGGTTCAAGACAAAGCAGTGAGACGCCTTGGCCATGAATCTGGACTGGAACTCCTTCACGCCTGAGTCGGCGCTCGCTGGCGGGGTCATCCTCGGACTCGCCTCAGCTCTGTTCATTCTCATCAACGGCCGAATTCTCGGCATCAGCGGAATCATCGGCGGTCTTTTCCGGCCACGCGCGGGCGACATCGCCTGGCGCATCGCTTTTCTGCTGGGGCTTTTGTCGTCCCCCATCATTTTTGGCCTGTGGACGACCTTGCCCGACGCTCGGGTCGATGCAGACTGGCCGACGGTCGGGATCGCCGGCCTCTTGGTCGGAATCGGCACCCGCTACGGTGCGGGCTGCACGAGTGGCCACGGTGTTTGCGGACTATCACGTCTATCGCCGCGATCCATGATTGCCACCCTGAGCTTCATGGCCGCAGGATTCCTCACCGTATACGCGTTGCGTCATCTTGCAGGTGCCGCATGAAACACCGACTGAGCGAGTTCGTGGTCGGTGCCCTCTTCGGGTTCGGCTTGCTGATTTCGGGTATGACGAACCCTGCCAAAGTCGTCGGCTTCCTCGATATTGCCGGGACTTGGGATCCGTCGCTCGCCTTCGTCATGGGCGGAGCCATCGCCGTAGCTGTCGGTGCATTTGCGATCGCCAAACGGCGTACCAAAGATTTTTTCGGTGGTGACATGCGCTGGCCCACCGCCACCCGCATCGACACGCGCCTCGTACTCGGATCAATCGCTTTTGGCGCCGGTTGGGGACTTGCAGGTTTCTGCCCGGGACCCGCCCTCGTCTCGCTCGCAGCAGGCGTTCCGAAAGCATTTCTTTTCGTCGTCTCAATGCTCGTCGGTATGGCGCTATTTGAAATCATTGAGAGACGTCTTGGGAAACAATTCTGAAGGTGGCGGCATGACTCATATGAAATATTTGAATTCGTTGATCATCGGCGTCGTCGCTCTGATTGCGCTCGGCAGCACGACCATCGCTGCACCAATTCCCGAGAGCGAACGACTCCCGGTCGATCTGCGACGAACCACGCTCGTGGTTCGAGATATCGATCGTTCCTTACCTTTGTATCGTGACGCACTCGGACTCAAGGTGATCTACGATCAAGTCATCGGCGGCACAACTCGACTCGTGTTGCTGCGAGCGAACGACGATTTCATTGGAGTCCTCGGACTGATGCAGCGGCTCAACCTGACGGAGCCCCCACCGCCGCCCGTCTTTCGCAAGGCCCAGCCCGGGGGTCTGATCTTGGTGTTCAACCTGCAAGATCTCGACGCGCGCTTCGAGCGCATCAAAGCCACACCGCACGTCACGATCGCCGAGACTCCGCGGCGGATCGACTATCCGGGCGCAGGGGGTAGCACCATTCCGGTCATTTTCAGTGCCGTTTGGGACGCCGACGGCAACTTCATCGAAATGAACAAGATTCTCGGAACGCCTGCAGGAGCCGGGCGCTGAAATGTACCTCGCGCTAGCCCTCATCCAAGCCGCAGTCCTGTGGGGACTCCAACACGCCATCGCTGCGGCAAGCTGGCCAGCGACCAATCCAGGAGTACTAAGCGCTTTTTTTCTGATCTTTCTCTTCGTACCCCCAGTAGCGCTCGTGCTCTGGAAGCATCGGCGGCAAGGGGTACTGTGGAAGGCAGTCGGCGGTCTCGCCGTATTTCTCGCGCTCGCGGGCTATTTTGCCTTCCACGACTTTCCCGTGCCGCTCAACCCGGCGGATCTTGACGATATCGAGACGGTACGTTTCGTCGGCCCTTTGCTACTCGGTTGGCTGCTGTTTCTCTCATTGGTGCACGCACGTGTCGATGACGGCTCGTGGCACCCGCCGTATCCCGTGCTCTTCCGCAGTTTCTGGGGTTCGTTATGTACCTTGGCGGAATCATTGCTGTTCACGGGTCTATTCTGGATACTTCTTTTTCTTTGGGCGGCACTGTTCGATATCCTCGGCAATCCGTTCTTCAAGAATGTATTCGACGATTCACGCTTCGCGTATCCCGCAACCACCGTTGTGTTTGCCATTGCGACGCAGATCATTGGTGACAACCAACGCATGGTTGCTGCAGTCGTCGACCAAATGCTGGATCTCCTCAAGTGGCTGTTGCCGCTCGCCGGAATCATCGTGATGGCCTTCACCGTGGCGATGGCCCCCAAACTTCCGGTACTGATCGGCAGTGGCGAAAAAATCCTGAATAGCGCGATCCTGCTCGCCCTAGTTGTTGTCACGATTCTTCTGATCAACGCTGCCTTCCGCGATGGTGCCATCGAGCCTGACTATCACCCGTGGCTTAAACAGGCGCTGCGGATCATACCGGCGCTACTGACGGTGGTTGCCGCGACAGCCCTGTATTCGCTTCTGATCCGCACCGTCGAACTCGGACTAACCCCTGCTCGGTTTTGGGGGCTCATCACCGCGGGTATAGCTTGCTTGTTTTCGGCAGGCTACGTGTACGCTGCCCTGCGCAGCGGGCCGTGGTTCGGCGGTATCGCGCAAATCAACACACTGCTTGCCGCTGCGCTACTACTGACTTTTGCGGCAAGCCTCACGCCTCTTGGAGATCCGTTGCGGTGGAGCGTGGCCAATCAACTGCAGCGAGCGATGACGCCGGCCAGCAGCGAAAATCGCGACAGTGCACTCGGTTTCCTGCGCTTTGAGGCCGGCAGGCAAGGCCGACTTGCACTCGAATCGATCGCTGCGGGCGATTCTGCTTCGGCACGCGAAGCGAGAGCGATGCTGGCGCTAACGTCGCGCAAAAAGCCCGAACGTGCCGATCCGAATGCGACACCCGAGCGCTTCGATGCGTGGCGCCGCAGCCTGCGCACACTGCCGGGCACCGCCAGCATTCCTGACAATCTCGATGCTGCGCTACGCGCGGAGTTCATGCGCTCGGCAACCACGCTCGATCCCGGGGGCAATTCTTCGACGCCGATCATGGTGTTCACCGACTTGAACGCCGACGGTGCTGCGGATGCAGTGCTGATCGTCGGTACTCGTCGCGGTGATCCGCAAATCACCCGTGATTACCGGATTTTCATCGCTGAAAACGCGGATTGGCGGCTGGCCTCGAAAGGTTCGTTCAGTCGATCCAACTAGTCGAGTTCTGCGGTTGCAGAGGCGTTGATTCGAATCGCCAAAATCTTGTCGATGGCGTTGCCATCCATGTCGATGACTTCGAATTTCCATCCTGCCCAGATGACCGAATCTCCCTCGCGTGGCACCGCGCCGCGCAGCAATAGAAACATGCCACTCAAGGACGAATAGCGATCGCGCTCTTCTTCGGGTAGTTGCTTGATCTGCAGCAGGTCCTTGAGCTCCAGTACCGGCGTCGTACCCTCGAGCAGCCAACTCCCATCGTCTCGACGTACGCCCCACTCCATCTTCTGTCCAGTCAATGAAAACTGACCCGTGATGGCCTCGAGCAGATCTTGCGTGGTCACGATCCCGAGAACGGCACCGTACTCGTCGACGATCAGCGCCATCTTGGACACCGATTTTTGCAGCTGTGTCAAAAGATCGAGCGCCGAGCTCGACTCGGGCACGAAGATAGGGTCATCGAGCAAGCTTTCGAGCGACCTCCCCTCGCCTTCGACGAAATTCTGCACCAATGATTTGGTCTTCAGCACACCGGCGACATGATTCCAGTCACCTCGCAGCACGGGATAGCGGGCATGGCCGGTCGACGAAATAGCCTTGAGGTTGTCCGCAAGCGGCGCGTTGAGATCGAGAGTGACGACATCGCTTACGGGCACCATCAGCGAGACTAGTTTGCGTTCATCGAGTCGAAACAGATTCTGCATCATCGTCCGCTCTTCGGACTCGAGTACACCCGATTCCGCACCCTCCTTGAGTACGGCGTAGATCTCCTCCTCAGTCACCTCGGACTCCCGCTTCTCGGGGATGGACAATACTTTGAGCAAGATCTCCGTGGACTTGGAGAGCAAGTGGACGAAGGGCCGAGTCGCCACTGCGAGAAATGCGATAGGCCGCGAAATGCTTCGTGCCATCAACTCCGGATACGTCTGCGCGATACGCTTCGGAATCAATTCACCGACGACGATCGAAAAATAGGTGATCGTGACCACCACGAATCCCGTAGCGATGTAATTGGCGTACGACGCGTCCACTCCGGCATCTTCGAGTACCAGCTCGAAGGGTCGTGCGAGCGTGGCTTCGCCAACGATACCGCTCAACACCCCGATCGAGGTGATGCCCACTTGGACGGTAGAAAGAAATCGATTGGGGTTATCGGCGAGCTTGAGCGCTTGTGCGGCCCCCGCGTCGCCGCGCTCCGCGGCCGATTCCAGCCGGACCCGTTTCGCGGTGAGGATGGCGATCTCGGCCATCGCAAACAGACCATTGAAAAGAATGAGACCCAGCAATATCGCGATTTCCATGGGTGGCGTCGACGCCCTCCTCGTTGCCCTGAACGCGCGCGATTTTACTGGACGCCCGGAAACTCTGCCGAACAACGCTTGGCCCGCGCGGTCCGCGGCGATTCGGGTATGCTGCCGGCCTCATGCCGACTCTCCTCTGGCGCATTCTCGGGTTCACGAGTGTCGGCATCGGCATCGTCAATGCCTTCATTCCACTGATGCCGACCACGGTTTTTTTGTTGGTCGGCGCGTGGGCGCTCGGCAAAGGCTCGCCCGAGTGGCGCGCGAGGCTCATCGCCCACCCACGGTTCGGGCGAGCGCTTCGGGATTGGGAAGACGGTCGACGAGTGAGTCGCCGCGGCAAACGGCTCGCCGCACTCGGCATGGCCATCGGTTGGATCATCCTCGTGATATGGCGCGGCTTAACGCCGTGGTCGATCGGCACGGGTGTTTTGCTCGCCGGCATCGCATTTTGGCTGTGGCGCAGACCAGAGCCACGCGAAACGACAGCCGTCAGAACGTAACCGTTACCTGCACCGTGTCCGTGTAGGTTCCAGGTGCAACATTGAGCTGCCCGGCCGGAACGCGTCCGTACAGGGTCCAAGATAACGTCTCGACTGCTTTGGACATTGTTCCTTGTTGCGTATTCGTCCCGGCGGTGCCGTCACCCCAGATGATCGTGTACGACGGCTTGGTATAGATGTTGTAGTCCAAAAAATACGATCCATTGACGAGACGCCGCTGAGCTGGCGTACCGGCAGAGGCGCCTAGCGCCACATCGACCGAAGCCGTACCGGTGCCAGTCAGTTTGCAATTTATTTGAACACTTCCGGCGTTGTTGTCGTCGCTGACGGGATCCAGCGGATCATAGATTCCGAAATTGATGGCGGAGTTGCTGACGGTACAGGATTGAACGTTCGCAGCCTCCACGGACGACACTACACACAAAGCCACGCCACTCATGATCAATCGTCTCATCAGGGACTGTTCGCAATACAGGTGAACGTTCCGAGATCCGGCAGTGGATCATCGCTGGTGTCGACTTTCAATGAAATGCCGCACTGCAATGGCCCGTTGCGGATTCGGATACGGTTTTCGTTCCGCAAACCCGTGAGGTAGAGCCGCCCATCGACACCCACGCGAAATTCTTGGGTGGAATTGTTGGCCCATGCGCTTGCACCCGCCGGCATTGGAGCACCATCCGCCTGTACTACTCGAAGTTCGGCTGGGCGCGAGTTACGTATGTCGAAGTCGACCACCACACCGCTGCGATAGCCGGGGAGGGCGACTTTTCGCAGATCGGAAATTTCGACGTCGAGAGGTAAGTCGCGATCGTCGATGGTGATGACATTTTCTTGGTACGGCAACAACCGCGGCACGATCGCGAGGCCGCGCTTGTCCGTCGTCGCAACCCACTGATTCCCGTTGTACACACGCACGCCACCTTGGCGAGCTACCCGGACGAGAGCAAAGCCATCGCTCAACTGCCGACTGCCAAACAAGTTACGATCGAACCATAGCAGACTGCCGCGAGCAGCCAGTTGTGTGCTGAGAGTGCCTCGCTGTCGCGAGGCATCAAATGAAAACGTCGTGGTGTCGTTTTGATAACTCGCACCGGCTTCGATCGTGTCGTTGTTATCCGCCTTGCCGCGGTAGCCCCAGCCAGGACCAAGTGGCAGCGAGCGCTGGATGGACACGTTGCGCGACTTACCCTCGAGGAATGCAGAACTGCTCGTACGCGGATCCAGAAGCAAACTGAAGTTGAACCCGACGGAGGTAGATCGCGATACCCGCGGTGACTGCCGCAGACTGAGCCCGACATACAATCGACGCAGCAGTACATTCGACCAGCCCAGCGTCACAATCTCGATCGGCTCGCTCGCCGCCTCGTGGAACGATCTCTTCAAGTAAGCGATATTGACGCTGCCCGCACGCCCCAGAGGGACACCAACGATGGCGCTTGCGGAGAACCGAGAACGCTTATCCGTCGGTAGCTGACCGACCTGCCAAAAATCCCGGGATGAATATTGAGCGACGACTGCGGTAGTGACGCGCTGGCCGGGACGCTGAACCGCCAGCGACCATGCGCTGCCCGAGCCGATACGATGGCCACTGCCCACCGCCGTCAAACTGAAAATACCCAGTCGATCCACATTGGCGGCCGCTCCAATGCTCGCGGCTAGCGAACGGTTCTCGCTCGCTTCCAGGTGCGCCTCAGCGGTCAGGGTGTCGGTCATTCCGCGACGCCACGTCATGGCTCCGAACAACTCGCCGTAGTCGTCGCTTGCCGTACCGAAACTTCGACGCAAGCGACCGAACTCGAACGAATAATCGTTCAACTTCGGGCTTAGCAACATCGAACTTCCGAGAATCGATTGCTCGACGACCTGC
>RGYP01000077.1 GCA_010031985.1 Gammaproteobacteria bacterium | reverse complement strand
GGTCCCGTACCAGGCCTCGGTATCGCCGGCTCCGCGTTGGCGACGCTCGTTTCGCAATCTTTGAGTCTCGCGGCGATCATGCGGCATGTCTACAAGGCGCGTAATCCGCTCGCCATCCACCGCGGCGAGGGCCACCTGTTGCGCATCGACTGGCAGATCATCCGCAGCCTGGTGATCAAGGGCATTCCGATGGGCCTGCAGATGATCGTGCTCTCATCGAGCATGGTGCTGTTTTTGCGTGTCGTGAATCGCTTTGGTTCCGATACGGCTGCCGCCTTCGCAGCCGACATGCAACTTTGGACCTACGTGCAGATGCCGGCGCTCGCGTTGGGCGCCGCAGTGTCTTCGATGGCGGCGCAGAACATCGGCGCCAAGCAGTGGCATCGAGTGGCCGACATCGCCAAGTACGGTGTGCTCTTCAACTTTCTGCTCACCGGAATACCGGTACTGCTCATCTATCTCGGCGAGGGACTCGCGATCAGCGTGTTTCTGCCGGCCAATAGCCCTGCGCTCGACATCGCCGTGCACATGAATCACATCATTCTTTGGTCGTATCCACTCTTTGGCATCTCGATGGTGCTATCGGGAGTGGTGCGGGCGGCCGGCGCGGTGATGGCGCCGCTCTTCATCTTGCTCATTTCGTTGCTGATCGTGCGCACGCCGCTCGCCGAATACGGCTATGGTCATTGGGGCGCCGATGGCGTGTGGTGGAGCTTCTCGGTGTCGGCGCTCGTGGCCGCGCTGCTATCGGCGAGCTATTACCTCGCGGGCTCCTGGCGCTCGGCGTCGATGCGCGTCGGCGCTGCGGCCTGAGTCGGCGCTGCGGCCTGAGTCGACGACGGCTCCTGGGGAAAACGTTCCTGTAGCAGACCCCAATATTGCTGCACGCGATCGACGAGCATTCGGGTTTCGAAGCCGCGTGCGTAGCCGTTTTTCATCTGCAGGTACCAGAATTCTTCGGAGAGCAGCGTCAGACGTTCGCGAACGTCGATCCATGCATCGCTGTTCCCGCCCTGTCGCGCGGTGAGCACCCGCGCATCTTCGAGATGCCCGTAGCCCATGTTGTACGACGCCATCGCCATCCACAGCCGGTCGGGCTGGCGAATGCGTGCCGGTACCGTCTCGTGCAACTGAGCGAGATAACGCGCGCCGGTGATGATGCTTTCGCGTTCGTCGAAAGGATCGACCATACCGAGAGATCGTCCTGTGCGCGGCATCAGCATCATCAGGCCCTGGGCTCCGAAGGGCGAGACGGCTTTGGCATCCCACATCGACTCCTGATAGCCGAGCGCTGCGAGCAGACGCCAATCGAGACCGGTCAATGCCGCGGCTTCCTCGAAGTGAGGGCGCAATTCGGGCAGTCGTGTCTCGATGTCGATCGCGAGTTGCTCTGAGTTGGCGCGCGGCAGCGCAGCGGGGCGCGTCAGTCTCTCGATTTCGAGCGTGGGCTCGGCCGGCGTCTCGCGCGTTCGACCGAGGAATTCGTTGACCGCCGCGAGCAGATCGCGGCCGTCATGGCGCACCATCCAGTGCAGGTCGCGTTGCTGCGGCAAGGCGAAGGCGACATCGACCGAGGGATGCAGCAGGCGCGCAGCGGCGAATTCTCGGCCATCCATCAGGGTGACGTCGGCCCTGCCCGAGGCGACGAGCTCGAGCGGTTCGCGGCCGACGTTGCGCGGAATCACCGTGTAGCGAATCTTTGCCGAGTCCTTGTCACGCCGTTGCTCGAGCCAGGCGAGTTCGGCGCTGTCTTCGAGCACGACGGCGCGTAGCTTGGCGATGTCGCCCGGCGAACGCGGCCTTGGCCGGCCTTTGTCGTACACCCAAAACAAAGGTGACTCGGAGTAGGGCTTGGAGACCAGCGCCACTTTTCGCCAGCGTGCGTGGTCGCCGAGTTGAGCCGCGGCCAGATCCGCGCGGCCCTCATCGAGGGCCCGACGCAAGCCCGCGCGGTCGGCCTCCACCACCAGAGAAAGTTTGACGCCCAGTTCCGCCGCAAACTTCTCGGCCAGGACGTACTCGGCGCCCAAGGGGCCCTCTGGCCCGATGAAATAGGTGGTTGGACCATTGAGCGTTGCGACCCGCAGCTCGCCCCTCGAGCGGATCTCCTCGAGGGCGTCTGCACCCAAGCCGCAGCTGCCCAAAAGAGAGAGCGCGGCGAGGCAGCCCAGCCGCCAAGCGAGGCGCCAATACGCTCGACGCCCGGACTGGTGTACGACTGTCCCCGAGAGGCCCATGTCGGCTAGAATACCCGGCTCCGGAGAGGTACCGAAGCGGTCATAACGGCGCCGACTCGAAATCGGATGGTCGGTTAATCCCGGCACGTGAGTTCGAATCTCACCCTCTCCGCCATTTTTTTCTTCCCGAGTCATGCCCGCCAGTCACATCTACAAGGTCATGTTCGCCAACCAAGGCAAGATCTACGAGGTCTATGCCCGCAAGGTGAGCCACGGCAACCTGTTCGGTTTCATCGAGATCGAAGAACTCGTCTTCGGCGAGCGCTCGTCGGTGGTGCTCGATCCGGGCGAGGAGCGCATCAAGTCCGAGTTCGAAGGCGTCAAGCGCAGTTACCTGCCGCTGCACTCGGTGCTGCGGATCGACGAGGTGAAGAAGCAGGGCGTCAGCAAGATCAGCGCGCTCGAGGGCTCGAACGTCGCGCAGTTTCCGATGCCCCTGTACACGCCGCCCTCGGGCGACGGCGTCAAGAAATAGGCCGCCGCCTTCCATGCTCGTTCGCGGCGCCCCCGCGCTCTCCGGCTTCCGCATCAAAAAATTGCTCGCGCGCCTGCGCGAAGTGAACCCCGCCGTCGATTCGGTCCAGAGTCGCTACGCACATTTCATAGACGTGGAGCGCGAGCTCGATGCCGCAGAGACCCGAACCCTCGAGTCCTTGCTGCGTTATGGCCCGCGTGATGAGGCAACCACGGGCTCCGCGACGTACGCGCTTTGGGTCGTACCCCGCCCCGGGACGATTTCGCCCTGGGCCAGCAAGGCCACCGACATCGCCCGGGTCTGCGGGCTTGGTGCCGTCAGGCGTATCGAACGCGGCATCGAATATCGGATCGCTAGTCGGGTGACTCTCGACGCGGCGGCCTTGCAGTCGTTTGCGCCACTTTTGCACGATCGGATGACCGAGGTCGTACTCGACGACGTTTCGCAGGCGGCGAAATTGTTCAGCACCGAGACCCCCCGAGCGTTGCGACGTATTGCGCTGAAGAGCGGTCGGGCAGCGCTCGAGACTGCCAACGAGGAATTGGGTCTCGCGCTCTCTGCCGACGAGATCGATTATTTGCTGGAAGCATTCCGCTCGCTGGGTCGTGACCCGAGCGATGTGGAGCTCATGATGTTTGCGCAGGCGAACTCGGAGCATTGCCGTCACAAGATCTTCAATGCCGAGTGGATCATCGACGGCGAGCCGCGGAAAAAGTCGTTGTTCGCGATGATCCGTAACACTCATGCGAACGCACCGCAGGGCGTACTCAGCGCGTATCGCGACAACGCGGCCGTCATCGAGGGCGTGAGTGCCGGACGGCGCTGGTTCCCCGATCCGACGAGCGGCGTTTATGGGGTGATCGTCGAGCCCATCGACATTCTCATGAAGGTCGAAACACATAATCACCCAACGGCGATTTCGCCTTTTCCGGGCGCCTCGACCGGCTCGGGCGGTGAGATCCGCGACGAGGGGGCAACGGGTATCGGCGCCAAGCCCAAGGCGGGACTCGTCGGCTTCTCCGTGTCGCATCTGCGTATCCCGGGGTTCGAGCAACCTTGGGAATCGCTCCCGGGCAAGCCGACGCTCGGCAAGCCGGAGCGGATCGCCTCGGCGCTCGAGATCATGCTCGAGGGGCCGATCGGCGCCGCCGCGTTCAACAATGAATTCGGACGACCGAGCATCAACGGCTATTTTCGTACGCTCGAAATTCACGCGCCGGGTGATCCGGCGGCGCGGCATCGCGGCTATCACAAGCCGATCATGATCGCGGGCGGGCTTGGCAACGTGCGGCGTCAGCATGTCGAAAAGCGCGACTGTCCGCCGGGTGCAAAGATCGTGGTGCTGGGCGGTCCGTCGATGCTCATTGGTCTGGGTGGCGGTGCTGCCTCGTCGGTCGGTGCCGGTACCTCATCGGCTGATCTCGACTTCGCCTCGGTGCAGCGCGGCAATCCCGAGATGCAGCGCAGAGCGCAGGAGGTCATCGATCGCTGTTGGGCGCACGGTGCAGCCAATCCGATTTTGTTGATCCACGACGTGGGTGCGGGCGGTCTCTCGAACGCCGTCCCCGAAGCGGTGGCACACAGCGGCCGCGGTGCCGTGGTCGATTTGCGCGCAATTCCGAGCGACGAACCTGGCATGTCGCCGATGGAGCTCTGGTGCAACGAGTCGCAGGAGCGCTACGTGCTTATCGTGAGCGCCGAGGGTCTGCAGCCATTCGCCGCACTTTGCGAACGCGAGCGATGTCCGCATGCGGTGATCGGCACGCTGGTCGATGACGGGCGTTTGCTCGTGCAAGATTCTTTGCTCGGTGACACGCCCGTGGACATGCCGCTCGAAGTGCTGCTCGGCAAGCCGCCGAAGATGCTGCGTGACGTGCACAGTCGCGCGGCGCAGGGTTTGGAGTTTGGTGCCACCACCATCGATCCGCGTGAGGCGCTGCGCCGCGTACTGCGGTTTCCTGCAGTGGCCGACAAGACTTTTCTGGTGACAATAGGTGATCGCACCGTCGGCGGCATGATCTCGCGCGATCAGATGGTGGGTCCCTGGCAAGTGCCGGTCGCCGACTGCGGCGTGACTACGGCCGATTACTTTGGTCATGCCGGTGAAGCCTTGGCCATGGGCGAGCGGACCCCGGTCGCCATTCTCGATGCCTGCGCTGCAGCGCGTCTCGCCGTGGCCGAATCCATCACCAACATTCTCGCGGCCGACGTACGTCGATTGAGCGACGTTCGCCTCTCTGCCAACTGGATGGCCGCCTGTGGCGAACCGGGCGAAGATGCGGCGCTGTATGCCGCAGTGCGCACGGTGGGCGAGGAGCTATGTCCGGCGCTCGGCATCGCCATTCCAGTCGGCAAAGATTCGCTGTCCATGCGCACGGCGTGGCAAGAGGGTGCATCGGGAGAAGCGGGCGAGAGCAAGTCGGTCGTGGCGCCGGTTTCCTTGATCGTCTCCGCGTTTGCGCCCGTGCACGACGTTCGACGGTGTTGGACGCCTCAGCTGCGCACCGATCGCGGTTACACCTCGCTGATTTTCATAGATCTCGGGGAGGGCAAAAATCGCATCGGTGGCTCGGTGCTGACGCAGGTTTACGGAGCGCTTGGCACGCAGGCGGCGGATCTCGACGATCCGGAACTGCTCAAGGGGCTTGCTGCGGCACTCGCCGAATTGCGCGATCTCGAGGCGGTGTTGGCCTATCACGATCGCTCCGACGGCGGCCTGGCGGTGACCTTGCTCGAGATGGCGTTCGCGGGCCACTGCGGACTCGAGGTCAACATCGGCGCCAAGGACGCGAGCCTGCTGGCCAACAAGGCCGCCGCGCTCGCAGCGCTGTTCGCCGAAGAGCCGGGCGTCGTCTTGCAAGTGCACACCGAGAACTGCGCCGACGTGCTCGGTGTGTTGTTCCGTCATGGCATCGGTCACTGCAGTGCGGTGATCGGGCGCGTCGAACCCAAGTCCGACCGTATACGGATCACTTCCGGCAAGCTCGTCATCGAAGAGTCCTGGGAAAATCTCAAGCGCGAATGGTCCGAGACCAGTTATCGCATGCGCGCGTTGCGGGACGATCCGGAATGCGCTGCGGAGGAATTCGCCGCAGCGACGACGCTTGCGACGCTGCCACTGCAGTCGGTATTGAGCTTCGATCCCGACGAAGACGTCACTGCGCCCGCCGTGCTGCGTGGCGCACGTCCGCGGATTGCGATCCTGCGCGAACAAGGTGTCAACAGCCAATCGGAGATGGCGGCGGTCTTCGATCGCGCGGGCTTCGAGACCCACGACGTCCACATGACCGATCTCATCGGCGGCCGCAAACATCTGCGCGACTTCAAAGGGCTCGTGGCCTGCGGCGGATTTTCCTATGGCGACGTGCTCGGCGCCGGGGAAGGTTGGGCCAAATCCATCCTCTTCAACCCGGCAATGCGCGATGCCTTCGCCGAATTCTTTGCCAGCAGCGAAAATTTTGCGCTCGGTATCTGCAATGGTTGCCAGATGATGGCGCAGTTGGCGCCCATCATCCCGGGCGCGGCGCATTGGCCACGCTTCGTGCGCAATCGCGTTGAACAATTCGAGGGACGTGCCACCCTCGTCGAGGTGACTCGCAGCCCCTCCCTTTTCTTTGCCGGCATGACAGGTTCAGTGCTGCCCATCGCCGTGTCGCACGGCGAGGGCCGAGCCGAATTCCTCGACCTCGCGCAGTCCGCAAACTGCGAGGCCTCGGGTACGGTGGGCCTACGCTACGTCACCCGGGCAGGCGAGATCGCCACCCGATACCCCGCCAATCCGAATGGCTCGCCGAACGGTTTGGCCGCGCTCTGCAATCTCGACGGCCGCATCACCATCGCCATGCCGCATCCCGAGCGCGTCTTTCGTCGTGTGCAGATGTCTTGGCGCCCTCCCGGGCAAGGCGAGTACTCCGGTTGGATGCGGTTTTTCCGTAACGCCCGGGCCTGGCTCGGATGACCGCGCCGCGCACGCCCGTTTTCGAACTGCGCGGGCTGCGCAAGACTTATGGTGAGGGCGCGGCGGAGGTGCACGCGCTGCGCGGCATCGATTTGCACATCGATCCCGGCGAGATGCTGGTGTTGCTGGGACCATCGGGTTCGGGGAAGTCGACCCTGCTCAATATTTTGGGCGGTCTCGACCGACCGACCTCGGGCAGTGTGCGCTTCGGCGCGCTCGAGCTCGCGAATGCCAGCGATGCCGAGCTCACCGACTACCGGCGTCACCATGTCGGGTTCGTATTCCAGTTCTACAACCTGATCGCGAGCCTGACCGCTCACGAGAACGTCGAGCTCGTCACCGAGGTCGCTGACGATCCCATGCCTGCCGAAGAGGCACTGCGTCTCGTCGGGCTTGGCGAGCGACTCAAACATTTTCCCTCTCAGCTCTCGGGCGGCGAGCAGCAGCGCGTGGCGATCGCCCGCGCCATCGCCAAAAGACCGGCGGTGCTGCTTTGCGACGAACCGACGGGTGCGCTCGACGTGGGTACGGGCATACTCGTGCTCGAATCTTTGCTGCGCATCAACAACGAGCTCGGAACAACGATGCTGCTCATCACCCACAATGCCGACATCGCGAGGCTGGGGGATCGGGTCGTGCGTTTTGCCGATGGCCTGATTCGCTCGGTCGAGTCGAACGCGCATCGCGTGCCGCCCGCCGAGCTGCGTTGGTGAGCGGGTAGGCGTCGTGCGTCCGCTCGATCGTAAGCTGCTGCGCGATCTGCGCCGACTCTGGTTGCAGGCCGTGGCCGTGGGCACGGTGCTCGCCTGTGGCATCGCCATCTTCGTCATGGCGACCGGCATGTACGGTTCACTCGAATCTTCGCGTGATCGCTACTACGCGAGCGCCCTCATGGCGGATTTGGCCGGCGCGCTGGTGCGTGCGCCTGATCGACTCGCCGCCGAGCTCGCGACGACCCCGGGTGTTGCGGGGCTCGAGACGCGGGTCTCGGGCGTGGGTCTGATCACGCTCGAGGGCGTGGTCGAGCCGGTGTCGGCACGACTCGTGTCGCTGCCCGTCGATCGCCGACCGCGCGTCAATGATTTGGTACTCAAGCGCGGTCGCTGGCCAGATGCTCTTCGAAGCGCCGAAGTGCTCGTCAATGAATCTTTTGCCGAGGCGCATCAGCTCGAGCCGGGACACCGCATCGC
>RGYP01000076.1 GCA_010031985.1 Gammaproteobacteria bacterium | reverse complement strand
TTTGGGCAGTGTTGCCGCCCGCATTGCTCGCTCTTTTCGAGGACATCGTCTTCGACACCAGCCACGTGGCTCAGCTCATTGCCTATCGACTGACCGGATTTTTCCGATCCGGCTTCGGCATCGCCGACGTCGACGGCAGGGGGTCCGCGGAGCACATCCGCGAATCGATCCGCGTCGCCTCCGAGCATCTGAGTGCGCTGCCGCTGCTGGGCGAGCTGCACGTCTACACGGGAAGACCTATTGGTGGTGCACCTGCGGCAAGTCGGCAAAACAGCCGTTTTGTGACGGCTCGCACAAGGGCTCCGAATTCGTGCCCATGAAATACGACGCGGACAAAACCGGCAAAGTCTGGTTCTGCGGCTGCAAGCACACGGCCAAAGCGCCGATGTGCGACGGATCCCACAAGAACCTCGCCTGATGTCCCTCCGGGAGGCAAGGCGCGACTCGGCGCTCTGCCTTTCGGTCGAAGGGGCGTGGACAGCGCGCCGAGTGGGTGCGCTCGAGCCCGCTGTGCTCGCCCTCGATTTCTCTGGCCTTCGCCAGCTCGAAATCGATTGCCGTGAAGTCGTCACGCTCGATCTTTCGGGTGCTTGGCTGCTTTACGACCTCGAAAAACGCGCGACGGCCGCTGGTTTGTCGGTGAGTTATCTCGGCGATCGTCCGCCAACCGTTCGCTTGGTCGCACAAACCCTGGGCCATGACGGTGAATCGGTCGTCACCCGCCTCGAGCGACCGCTGCAACCGGTCACGGCGCTTGGTCGTAGCGTCATCGATCGTTGGCAGGCTGCGCTGAGCGGGCTCGCTTTCCTCGGCGAGACGGCCTTGCGTTTCGCTCGAGGGTTTCTCGATCCGCGCGTTTGGCGACCGATCTCGATTGCGCGTCACGTCTACGAAACCGGTATCCATGCCATCCCGATCGTCGCACTGATCGCTTTCCTGATCAGCGTGATCATTGCCTACATGGGCGCGCAGCAACTGCAGAAATTCGGCGCCGATATCTTTGTCGTCGACCTCGTGACCGTGGGAGTGTTGCGCGAGCTCGGCGTGCTGCTCACGGCCATCATCGTCGCAGGGCGTTCGGGTAGTGCGTTCGCCGCGGAGATCGGCGCGATGCGACTCAACCAGGAGGTCGACGCACTGAAGGCCACCGGCGTCGAACCGATCGAAGTGCTGATCTTGCCGCGCTGGATCGGCCTCGTGATTGCGCTACCGCTGTTGACCGTGATTGCGGACGCCGTGGGTGTGCTGGGTGGAGCGTTGCTTTGTCACTACCTGCTCGACATGCCTCTCGTGCAGTACTTCCAGCGCGTCGAGGAATCGGTGGCAGAGTTCACCTTCTGGGCGGGGCTCGTCAAGGCGCCGGTCTTCGCCCTGCTGATCGCAGGCTCTGGAACCTATCGCGGCTTGCAGGTTCGCGGCTCGTCGCGCGAACTCGGCCGGCTCACCACCGTGGCGGTGGTGCAGTCGATTTTCCTGGTCATTCTCGCCGACGCGCTATTCGCCGTACTGTTCATGGAAATGGGGATATGACGCAGCCCGTCATCGAGGCCAGGGGAATCGTCAACCAGTTCGGCGCGCAGCGCGTGCACGACGGGCTCGATTTGACGGTGCTGTCCGGCGAAATCTTTGGCATCGTCGGTGGTTCCGGTTCGGGCAAGAGCGTGCTTCTCAACACCATTCTCGGCTTGCGCAGGCCGCAGGCCGGAGAGGTGCGTATCGAGGGCACTGACATCACCCGGCTCGATGACGCGGCGCTGCGCGAACTCAAGACCATTTACGGCGTCACGTTTCAGGCCGGGGCGCTGTTCAGTTCGCTTACGGTGTTGCAGAACGTGCAGCTGCCCATGCTCGAGCATCTCGATCTCGGCGAGCGGGCGCTGCAGGAACTTGCCATGCTCAAGGTACGGCTCGTGGGTCTGCCGGCAGATGCCGCCCAAAAATATCCGGCGCAGTTGTCGGGGGGCATGATCAAGCGTGCGGCCTTGGCGCGGGCGCTGGCTCTCGATCCCAGGCTGTTGTTTCTCGACGAGCCCACCTCCGGACTCGACCCGATCGGTGCGGCCGCTTTCGATGAGTTGTTGGTGGGCCTGCAACGGGAACTCGCGCTTACCGTGGTGATGATCACCCACGATCTGGACAGCATTTTCCGAACCTGCAATCGTGTGGGAGTCATCGTCGATCGCAAAATGGTGTCGGGTGATCTGGCGTCGATCGCCGCCAACCCGCATCCTTGGATACAGGCTTACTTTCACGGCGACCGGGCGCGTCGCTTCGGAGCGGGTCATGGAGCGTGAGGCCAACTACGCCGCCGTCGGCGCGTTCGTGCTGCTGGTGGTCGCCATGGCGATCGGCTTCGTCTACTGGTACTCGGATGCGCGCGATGCCAAGTCTTACGAGCGCTACGAAGTTTATTTCGAGGGTTCGGTGTCGGGGCTGACCGTCGGCAGCACGGTACGCTATCTCGGTGTCGATGTCGGTCGGGTGCTCGCGCTCAACATCGATCGTCGTTCGGCCGAGCGGGTTCAGGTCATCGTCGAGCTCGATGCCGAGGCGCCCGTCTCCTCGAAAACCGTTGCCGAACTTTCACTGCTCGGCGTGACGGGTTTGTTGTACATCGACTTGCTTGGTGATGCGGGCACCAAAAGACTCGTGCCACCGGTCGGCAGCGAAAAATATCCGGTGATTCGTTCGGTGCGATCGGGGTTCGACGTGATCATCTCCGGGGTACCCGAGGTCATGGGTCGTGTCTCGGAAGTGGCGCAGCGGGCGAGTCGCCTGCTCTCCGATGACAACCTCGATGCGCTTTCGCGCACCGTCGCCAATATCGATCGTGCGAGTCGCGAACTGCCCGCCACCATGAAAGAAATGGATTTGCTGGTACGAGACCTGCGCGGAATCTCTCGCGATTTCTCGCAAATGACTCAGGCCTTGCAGAGTGCCACCACCGAAACCACGCCGGCGATTCGCAAGGCCGTCGATCGCATCGGCGTCGTCGCCGACAATCTTGCGACCACGAGCGCAAGGCTAGACGAGTTGATGCGCAATAACGAAGCCAGCCTCAATGATTTCGCACAGCACGGCTTGCCGGAATTCGAGCGTCTGCTGCGCGAGGGCAGTGCCGCCGCCGACGAGCTCGAAGCCCTGAGCCGCTCGCTGCGTGCAGATCCTTCGCAACTCATCCTGCAGCCGCCGCCGCGCGGTATCGAGGTTCCGCGATGAGCAAGCCCACGGCCGCATTCATCGGTACGCCCGCGCGAATTCTTGGCCTCGTGTTGCTCGCGCTCGCTCTCGCGGGTTGCGGCAATCTGCTGGCCAGCCGCAGTCCCGCCGCGGTGACTTACGTGCTGCGTCCCGCATTCGTGGTCGCGAACGACGCCGAGCCCGATACGCCGCGCGCGGCGCAAGGTTCAGCGGTGGTCGTGCAACTCGCGACGGTCGGTGTTTCGCCGGGCTACGCAGGTGCCGACATCCTGGTGACCCGTCCCGATCGTCGACTCGACGTGTTCGCAGCCAGCCGCTGGCCCGATGAATTGCCGCGGGTGGTCGGCGATCTCGCTTTGGCAGCGCTCAAGACCTCGGGAAGGTTGCAAGCCTTCGATGCGACGATGCCGATCGCGGCGACCCATACGTTGCGGCTCGACGTCCGGCGATTCGATGCCGAGTACGCGGTGGAGGGCGCTCGACCCACGATCCATGTAGTCATCGATGCCGTGCTGGCTCGCCGTCGCGATCGCGAGGTCATCGCCCGTTTTTCCAGCGCGGCCGAGGTCGAGGCCACCGAGAATCGACTCGCCGTGATCGTCGCGGCGTTCGAGAAAGCAGTCGGCGAAGCCCTATTAGCGACCACCAGGCAGACAGAAATCGCCCTCGAATCGATCCCCGCTCGTCATCAGGACGCAACCCCGACCCCGTAGCCTCTGACCGGGGTGGCCGTGCCGGGCTGCCCTCCATCCGTCCAGCTTTTGTTTAATACAAATGCTTGACAGACCCATACCGGGCGGTAGAATTTCGTCCGTCAACCGTCCCTTCTGACGAGTGACCCCCGTTCGGGCGGATCGAAAGATCCGCCCTTTTCTTTTTCGGGGCCCGTTCGGCGGTGGGGCTCGTTCAGCCGCCGCCCAGCCGTTCGCTGATCTCCAGCCAACGCTCTTCCAGCTCACCCATTCGCCTGACCGTATTCGCGTGCAGCGCGGGTAAGTTTTTAACCTGCGCGTCGGTCGAGGCGTAAGACGCGGGGTCGGCCAGCCGCTGCTCCAGGCTGCTGCGCTCACGCCCCAAAGACTCGAGCTCCGACTCGATACGGCGCAGTTCGATCCGCAGCGGTGCAAGCGCGCTGCGTGAAGCGGCTTCCTGACGGCGACGCTCGCGACGCGTCGCCGCATCGTCTGGGGCGGCATCTGCCGGCGTTACCTGAACCGTCGATTTCTTTGGCTGGCGCGATTGTGCTGCAAGCCAAGCTGCGTAATCTTCGAGATCGCCATCGAAAGGCGCGACCCGGCCGCCGTTCACCAGCACGAATTCGTCACAAACGCTGCCGAGCAGTCCGCGATCGTGCGACACGAGCACCACAGCCCCGGCGAATTCTTGCAGCGCGAACAGCAGCGAGTCGCGCATCTCGAGATCGAGATGATTGGTGGGTTCGTCGAGCAGCAGCAGATTCGGTCGACGCGCCACCAGAATCGCGAGCGACAGACGTGCCCGTTCACCGCCTGAAAAGCCCGCGATCGGTTCGAATACGCGATCGCCCACGAAGCCGAAATGCCCGAGGTGATCGCGACGCTCCTGCTCGCGCCAGCGCGCGGCTTCCGGACCGCCACGACGCGCGAGCTCGACGATGGCCGTGGCTTTGGTGTCGAGTTGATCCACCTCGAGCTGGGCAAAGAAACCAATCTCGAGATCGGCTGCTGCGGTGCAGGTTCCCTCGGTCGTCGCCAGCTCACCCGCGATCACTTTCATCAGCGTGGATTTGCCAGCGCCGTTACGACCCAGTACGCCGAGTCGCGCGCCCGGTGCTATCGATAACCGGACGCCCTCGATGATGGTGCGGCCCTCGTACCCGGCGCTCGCCGCCTCGATGGCGACCAGCGGTGCAGGCAGCTTACGCGGCGGCGTGAACTGCCATTCATAGGTGATTTCGGTGCGCTGCGTGACGATCGTAGGCAGTCGTTCCAGCCATTTGATACGACTCTGCGCCTGTCGTGCCTTGCTCGCCTTGGCCCGGAAACGCTCGATGAAACTGCGTACGTGCTCGGCTTCACGGCGAATTTTTTCGTTGGCCGCCGCTTGCTGCGCCGCGCGTGCCGCGCGCTGCGATTCGAATTCGGTGAAGTTGCCGCTGTAGACGTCGATACGCTTTTCGGTGACGTGCAAGACACGACCGATCACCGCATCGAGGAAATCGCGATCGTGCGACACGATGAGCAGCGTCCCCTGATAAGCACGCAGCCAAGCTTCCAGCCAAAGCACGGCATCGAGATCGAGATGGTTGGTAGGCTCATCGAGCAGCAGCACGTCCGACGGACACATCAGTGCGCGCGCGAGGTTGGCACGCATCCGTAGTCCGCCCGAGAACGTGGCGATGGGTCGATCTATGGCCGCCGCATCGAAACCGAGACCATCGAGCAGCGAAGCTGCCCGCGCGCGCGCGGTATAGCCGCCCTTGACGTCGTATTCGCCGAGCCAGTGGGCGTGGGCAAGTCCATCGCCGCGCGCATCGGCTGCCGCGAGCTCCCGCTCGCAATCGCGCAGTGCAGTGTCACCATCGATCACGTGTTCGATCACGGGTCGTTCGGAATGCGGCAGTTCTTGCGCTACCGTTGCCACTGCGAGGTGCGGGGGAAACTCCAACTCTCCTTGATCGGCTGCGAGACCGCCCTGCAACAAGGCAAGCAGCGACGACTTGCCGCAGCCGTTGCGACCGACGATGCCGACCTTTTCGCCGCGCAGCACGCTGGCGGTGGCATTTTCGATGAGGATGTCGGGGCCGCGCCGCAGCCGAAGATTACGCAGGTGAATCACGGGCGCGATTCTACGTGTATGCTCGCCGCTCATGCGGATCGAGGTGTTTTCCGACGTCATTTGCCCGTGGTGCTTCGTCGGTCACGCGCGCCTGCAGCAGGCGCTGGCAGCCCGCTCCGACCGCGACATCGAAGTGCAGTGGTTGCCGTTCGAACTGAACGCGGCCATGCCCATCGCGGGCCGCAACCGCCGCGAGTACTTGATCGAGCGCTTCGGCAGGCCAGACCCCTTCGCTGCCGGACAGCAGCAACTGCTGGAACTCGGCCGTTCCTTGGGCATTGACTTCGATTTCGAGGCGATCGAACGTGCGCCCAATACCCGACGCGCGCATGCACTCGCGGCCGCCGCCTGGCGCTGTTCGCCGCCGATGCAGGCGAAGGTGGTACAGGCCTTGTTCGTCGCCTACTTCACCGAGGGCCGCGACGTCGGTGATCCTGCGGTACTCGAAAAAATCGGCGTCGAGGCCGGCATGCCTGCCGAGGTGGCTGCCAGCGCACTCGATGACGCAGATCTTCACGCCGAGATCGTCTCGCTCGAAGCGCTGGCTCAGCGTTCGCAAATCAATGGTGTGCCCACTTTCATTTTCGATCGACGAACCGGTTTTTCGGGTGCGCAGCCACTCGAGAGTTTTTTGCAGGTGATCGATGCCCTCACCGTCCCCGCTCAATGAATTCGAGCTGACGGGTCGCAGTCGCAGCCATCTCGTCGACGCCATCGATCTGCGCTGCACGCTGCATCGCGAAGTGATGTCCGCATTCATCGCCATGCGCGAAGCCGCGCTCGCCGACGGTCTCGATCTGCGAGCCGCTTCGTCGTTCCGCGACTTCGATCGACAACTCGCGATCTGGAACGGCAAGTTTCGCGGCGAGCGTACGCTCCTCGATCGCGAGGGCAGGGTGCTCGAGACGACCTTGCTGACACCGGACGCACGCATCGAGGCAATCCTCGCCTGGTCAGCGCTGCCCGGTGCCAGTCGTCATCATTGGGGCACCGATTTCGACGTCTACGATGCCATCGCCATGCCCGACCTGTCTGCCTTGCAACTCGTTCCGCAGGAATACGCAGCGCAAGGGCCCTTTGCGAAGCTCACCCGGTGGCTCGATACCCACATGCACCGCTTCGGATTTTTTCGGCCCTACGTGACGACAGGTGATGGCGTGAGCGCCGAGCCCTGGCATCTGAGTTTTGCGCCGCTTGCAGTGCCCTGCCTCGAGCAGCTCTCACCGCAGTTGTTATCAAAGATTTTGAGCACCGCGCCACTCGAAGGACGTACCGAAGTGCTTGCACGAATCGACGAAATTCATCGGCGATACGTTGCCGCCGTCGAGCAGCCGGCGACGACCTTAGTCGAGTTCGAATTCGGCGATCACCGGCGTATGGTCTGAGGGTCGCTCAGCTCTTCGCGGCTCGCGATCGATTCGACAAGACGTGCAACGCTCGGCGAGCGATGGGTTCGCGAGAATCAGATCGATGCGCAAGCCCGCATTGCGTCTGAAGGCGGCGGCACGATAGTCCCACCAGCTGAAAGATTTCTCGGGTTGCTCAAAACGTCGAAAAACGTCGACCAGACCCGTCGCGAGCAATTTTCGATAGGCCTCGCGTTCGGCGGGGCTCACGTGCACGCTGCCTTCCCAAGCCTTCGGGTCGTGTACGTCGCGATCTTCGGGTGCGATGTTGAAGTCACCGAGCACGATCACTTTGCGATGCTGCAGCAAGCTGTCGCGCAACCACCGCTCCAGCGCCTCCAGCCAACGAAGTTTGTAGGCGTATTTTTCGGATCCCGGCTCCTGGCCGTTGGGTACGTACAAATCGAGTACCACCACACCCGCCGTTTCGACGGCGAGCACGCGCCGCTGTTCATCGG
>RGYP01000075.1 GCA_010031985.1 Gammaproteobacteria bacterium | reverse complement strand
CTTCGTACAGCAAAGAAATCGCGAGTTGCGGCGAGCATGGCGGCACGCAGCGCCAGTCGTTCGCGATTTGCGGTGGGGCGCCAGAATTCCTGCGTCATGCCAGACGTCGGCCGATCGCTTGACCCATGCGCACGGTTTGACCCGAGGCGAGACCCTCAGCCCAAGCGATACTATTCTTCGGGAACAACAAGATGACCGTCGACCCCATGTTGAAGCGACCCATCTCCTCGCCACGTCGCGCGGCGTAGCCACTGCCACCGTGCGCTGCCTCGAGGCGCGTGAGCGTCCGCGATTTGCGTGGTGCCACTTCGCCGTGCCACACGGTTTCCATGCTGCCGACGTTCAATGCGCCGATCAGCGCGAGTCCATGCTGCAGGGCTCCGTCCTCGAAAAAACACAGCACCCGCTCGTTGCGCGCGAACAGATTGGCGACCCCGTCCGCCGTCACCCGATTGACGCTGAACAGGCGCCCCGGGACGTACCACGCCTCGCGCAACACGCCCGCGGTCGGCATGTGAATACGGTGATAGTTGTAGGGCGCCAAATAAATGGTGGCGAAGAGCCCGCCTGCAAAGCGTTCGATCCACGGTTGCCGACCAGCGAGCAGCGCATCGAGGGTGTAGTGCCTGCCTTTGGCTTGTAGCAGTCGCTCGCCCTCGATCATGCCGATCTCGCTGATCGTGCCGTCCACCGGACAAGCGAGGGCGAGCGGATCCTCGGGCAGGGGCCTCGCGTCGGCACGCAGCGCACGCGTGAAGAATGCGTTGAAGGATTCGAACTTGAGCGGATCGGTGACCAGTGCGTCGGAGAGGTCGGGTCTGAAGCCCCGGACGAACTGCTGGATCAGCAGATTTTTGAACCAAGGCGTCTGGCTGCGCGCCGCCGCGTGAATCAATCTCGAGATACCGTGCTGGGGCAAGACGTGTTGCAGAGCGATGAAGGCGCGGGCCGCTGCGCCGAGGTCTTTGACGGCGCCATCGGGGGCGGCTGCAGTTTCTGACGGGCGAGATGGCACAATGTCGCTCATGCGCGAATTATCCCACAGGCCTGCGGTCCGTCGACCCGCGACGAATCGGCGGCCGATCGTGATCGAGGCACTGCGTCGTGCCACGCGCCGACTCGAGCGCGCCGGGGTCTTTTTTGGCCACGGGACAGACAACGCGGCTGATGACGCTGCAGCACTGCTTTTTCATGTGCTGGGTGATGCCGAGTCCGCTGCGGCGCTCGCGGCGGGGCCGAAACGCGTCGCGGCTTTTTGGCATCGTCGACTCACCCTCAAGGAAAGCTTGGCTTTCGAGGCCTTGCTCGAGCTGCGGATCTCGATGCGCTGTCCCGCGGTTTATCTCACGGGCAAGACTTGGTTCGCAGGTCTGCCCATGCGCGCCGACCCGCGCGCGCTCATCCCGCGTTCGCCCCTTGCCGAACTCATCGAGCGCCAATTTCGGCCGTGGATCGACCCGGCGCGCGTGCAGCGCGTTCTCGATCTGTGCACCGGCGGCGGCTGCATCGCTCTCGCTTGCGCCCACTACTTGCCGAGTGCCAGGGTCGAGGCGACCGACATCTCGGTTTCGGCGCTCGCGCTGGCGCGTGAAAACGCGCGTTCACTCGGTCTTTCGCGCCGCGTCCGCTTTACGAAATCGGATCATTTCGCGGCCCTCGGGAAGCGTCGGTACGATATCATCGTCACCAATCCACCCTACGTCGGGGAGCGCGAGATGCGTTCGTTGCCCCCCGAATACGGACACGAGCCGCGCATGGCGTTGGCGGCAGGCAAACAGGGACTCGACTCGGTGCGCGTCATCCTTCGCGAGGCGGCACAACATCTCACCCCGGGGGGTCTCCTGGTCGTCGAGGTGGGCAATACCGAGACTCTGGTGCGCCGTCGCTGGCCGCGTGTGCCGTCGCGCGCTCGCGTGACTACGACAAGATCAAAGATCGTTTTCGCCCGGGCCACGCCGACTACACCTACCAGCAAAAATATGGCTTCCGCGATTACCGCGGGGGCGGACGCTCCTCGGCCCGCGAAACCGTGGTGCGCGTCGCGGCGGGCGCGATCGCGCGCAAGTATCTCGCTACGCGCCTCGGTATCAGCATTTACGGTTACCTGAGCAAGATCGGCAACCTCGAGATCGATGCCGTCGCGCCCGAGACGGCCTACGACAACCCGTTTTTTTGTCCCGATCCTTCGCGCGTCAAAGAATTAGAAGATCTCATCTGGAAAATCCGTGAAGAAGGCGACTCGATCGGTGCGCGCATCACGGTGATCGCCAAGGGTGTGCCGCCCGGGCTCGGCGAACCAGTTTTCGATCGACTCGATGCCGACCTGGCTTACGCCATGATGGGCATCAACGCCGTCAAGGCGGTCGAGATCGGCGCTGGTGTCCGAGTGGTCGAGCAACGCGGCAGCGAACATCGCGATGAGCTGACGCCCGCGGGTTTCTTGGGCAACAACGCGGGCGGTGTGCTCGGCGGCATTTCGAGCGGGCAGGACATCATCGTGCACGCCTCGCTCAAGCCTACCTCGAGCATTCAGGTGCCCGGTAAAACCATCAACGTTGCGGGTGAGCCCGTTGACGTGGTCACCACCGGCCGTCACGACCCCTGCGTAGGTCTGCGGGCGACGCCGATCGCCGAGGCGATGCTGGCCATCGTACTGATGGACCATTGGTTGCGACATCGGGCACAGAACGGCGACGTACGCTCGCCGACACCGGTGATCACGAAGCAAAAGGCGACGGAGCAAAAGAAATGAGTCGGCAGTGGAATGTGGCGGTTTTGGGCGCAACGGGACTCGTGGGTGACACCATGATCAAGGTCCTCGAGGAGCGCAAATTTCCGGTGGGCGAGCTCTTTCCGCTCGCCAGCAACCGCTCACTCGGCAAGAACATCGACTTCAACGGCAAGAGCCTGCCCGTGCTCGATGTCGAAACCTTCGATTTTTCCAAGGCCGACATCGGCTTGTTTTCGGCGGGCGGCGAGGTTTCCCGGGTGTACGCACCGAAGGCCGCCGCTGCGGGCTGCGTCGTCATCGACAACACCTCCGAGTTTCGCTACGAAGACGACATCCCCCTCGTGATACCCGAGGTCAATCCGGCGGCGATCGCCGACTTTCGCAAACGCCGGATCATCGCCAATCCCAACTGCTCGACGATCCAGATGCTGGTGGCGCTCAAGCCCATCTACGATGCGGCCGGGATCGAGCGCATCAACGTCGCGACGTATCAATCCGTTTCCGGCGCCGGCAAGGAAGCCGTCGAAGAATTGGCCGAGCAAACCGTTGCGTTGATGAGCGGCAAGGGGCCGATCAAGCCCAAGGTCATAGCCGCACAGATCGCCTTCAACGTCGTGCCGCAAATCGACAAATTCCAGGACAACGGGTACACCAAAGAAGAAATGAAGATGTTCTGGGAGACGCGCAAAATCTTCGGCGACGCCGACATCCGCGTTAATGCCACGACCGTGCGCGTACCGGTATTCTTCGGTCATTCCGAGGTCATCAACGTCGAGACCCGGCGCAAGATCACCGTGCCCGAGGTGCGCAAACTTTTGGACAAGACACCGGGTGTCAAGGTCATCGATACGCGCGAGTCGGGGGGTTATCCGACCGCCGCCGTGCATGCGGCGAACGACGATCGTGTATTCGTGGGGCGAATCCGCGAAGATATCTCGCACGAGCGGGGGCTCAATCTTTGGGTGGTTTCCGACAACATCCGCAAGGGTGCGGCGACCAACAGCGTGCAGATTGCCGAAATCCTCATCCGCGAACACCTTTGAGGTTCGCAGGCCTTGGCGGGTGCCATGAAGGGGGTGACATCGTGAAGCCATCGATCTCAGGCGGGCTGCGGCCCTTGGTGCGGCTCTCGATGCTGATGTTTTGGGGCGTCGGTGGCTTTGCTGCCTCGGCACTCGAGCTCGGGGCCGGACGTCTCATGTCGGCTCCCGGCACGCCACTCGATGTGGAAATTCCTCTGCTGCAAGTTGGCGAGGGCGAACTCGATTCGCTCAAGCCGCAATTGCCGGCCAATTCGCGTTCCGCTGAACTCGTGGACGCGACGGTGGAGCTTTCGAAGGCCAGCGACGGTGCTGCGGTACTGCGGGTCCGCAGCAGTGCGCCGCCTGCCGCCGACAGCGTGCGTTTCGTCGTCGTTGCCGACTGGGGACGTGGCCGCCGCTTTCGCGAATACACGTTTTCTTTGAGGTCCTCCCCGACGTCAGGGATTGAGACGCCACCCGCCGCCGTCACCACCCTCTCGACGGCCGGGGGGTCGGCAGTCGAGACCGTGCCGACGCGTGGTGCCGCGCCCGACGCCGAGCAAGTTAGTCGCGTCGTTCGACCGGGTGAAACTTTGATGTCGATTTCACGCGAGTGGTCGGCGAAGACCGGTACGACCTTGGCGCAAACCATGCTCGGTATCTACCGCGCCAATCCACAGGCTTTCGGTCCCGGTGGCATGAGCGAGCTGCTGGTGAATGCCCAATTGTCGTTACCGACCTCGGAAGACCTTCGGGCCACGTCGGCGAGCGCAGCGTCGAGCGAAATTTCGCGTGAACTGCAGATCTGGCGTACGGGTGGCCCGCTACCGGCGCCGCCCGCGGCGCCTGCACCGGCGCTCGCGAAGCCTGAACTCCCGGCGCCAGCACTCTCCAAGCCTCCCGAGGTGCAGGCCCCGGGCGTTGCCTCGCCGCCGATCGTCGTGGAAACACCGGAGATCAAAGTTTCCGAGCTCGAGAGCGCCTTGACCGAAAAAAGCGCCGCACTCGCGGCGGCAGATGCCGAGGCGGCCGCCTTGAAGGCGCGGATCGCGGCCCTCGAAGCGTCGGCATCGACGACCAAAGAAAATAACCACGTCGGCTGGCTTGCCAAAGCGCGCGAGTGGGCGGCACTTGCGTGGTGGGTCATTCCGGCCTTGGCGCTGCTCGTGTTGGCCCTCGCGCTAGCTCTGTTGATGAAAGGCCGAAACAAGGCCTTGGCGGGCGCGGCGGCGCCCGCCGAGGCGTCGACGGGATCGGCGCATGATCCCAACCCGACGAGTACCCCGCGCGAGATGAGTTTCGAGCTGCCGCCGATCAAACCGAATCGAGACGAGCCGCTGGTCGCGAAGGCCCCTGCGGTACCGGCCGCGGACGATCCTGCGCTCGCGAGCGACCTCGAGGGCGATCCACCGCCGATCGACGAAGCGGGCAGCAAGATCGATCTTGCGCGCGCCTTCATCGAAATGGGTCATCACGATGCCGCCATCCTCGAATTGCAGGCGGCGCTGCGCATCGGCGATGAGACCCAACGGGCCGAAGCCATTCGGCTGCTGGATTCGTTGCCGAAGTCATGACTCGTTGGGCGATGGGTGTCGAATACGACGGCACCCACTTCTGCGGCTGGCAAGAGCAGTCGGGTCTGCGCACCTTGGAGGCCGCATTCGCCACGGCGATCGGACAGGTGGCGGACCACGAGGTTTCTTTGACCTGCGGCGGCCGAACCGATGCCGGCGTGCACGCGGCAGGGCAGGTCTTGCATTTCGAGTCCGATGCACGGCGCAGCGCGCGGGCCTGGGTGCTCGGTACCAACGCCAACCTCGATCGCAAGGCGAGTGTCAGCTGGGCAACACCAGTGCCCGATTTTTTCCACGCGCGCTTCTCGGCACTGCGGCGTCACTATCGCTACAGCATTCTCAATCGTGGTGCCCGTTCGGCCTTGCACGCGGGGCGCAGTCTCTGGGTGCAAGCGCCCCTCGATGCCGAGCGGATGCATGAGGGCGGACAACACCTGCTTGGCGAGCATGACTTCAGTGCGTTTCGCGCGGCCGAGTGCCAATCCAAATCACCCGTCCGGCGACTCGATCTGCTGCAGGTACACCGCCAGGACGACCTCGTGCACATCGATGTGGCCGCGAACGCCTTTTTGCATCACATGGTTCGCAATATCGCCGGCCTGCTCATCGAAGTGGGTCGGGGTGCGCGCCCCCCCGAGGCGGTACGGGCGCTGCTCGAGGGACGGGATCGACGTCTTAACGCACCGACTGCGGATCCCGAGGGGCTGTGCCTGCGCCGGATCGAGTACCCGGCGGCGTTCCGTTTGCCCGATCCGGTATAGTCAAGCCATGGTCTGGTTCGAGAAAATCGTCCCCTCGCGCATCAAGACCGAGCGTCGTTCGCGCTCCGTGCCCGAGGGGCTCTGGATCAAATGTACGGCTTGCGACTCGCCGCTCTATCGCGCCGAGCTCGAGCGCAATTTGCACGTCTGCCCGAAGTGCGCCAATCACATGCGGATCGGCGCCCGCGATCGTTTGCTGCGGTTTCTAGACGAAGGGTCTGCCGTCGAGATCGCCGCCAACATCTCCCCCGAAGACCCGCTCAAGTTTCGCGACAGCAAGCGCTACAAAGATCGTCTCGTCGCTGCTCAAAAAAATACCGGCGAAAAAGACGCGCTCATCGCCATGACCGGTACGCTCGAGGGCTTGCCGGTCGCCGCCTGCGCTTTCGAGTTCCAATTTTTGGGCGGCTCGATGGGGTCGGTGGTGGGCGAGCGCTTTCGACGCGCAGCCGATCACGCCATCGCCCAGCGCACACCGCTCATCTGCTTCTCGGCGAGTGGCGGCGCACGCATGCAAGAGGCGCTGCTGTCGTTGTTGCAGATGGCCAAAACCAGCGCGGCCCTCGCCGAACTGTCATCCGCAGGTTTGCCGTTCATCTCGGTGTTGACCGATCCGACGACGGGCGGCGTTTCCGCAAGTCTCGCGATGCTCGGCGATTTGAACGTTGCTGAGCCGCGCGCGCTCATCGGTTTTGCGGGCCCGCGTGTGATCGAACAAACCGTGCGCGAAAAACTCCCCGAGGGTTTTCAGCGCAGCGAGTTCCTGCTCGAACACGGCGTCATCGACATGATCGTCGACCGCCGTGATCTGCGACCGCGGCTCGCGCAGGCGCTGCGCATGCTCATGCGTCGGCCTGCGGCACCCGCTATTCCCGTCGATGCAGCTGACTGACTGGCTCGCTCACCAGGAGGCGCAGCACCCGAAGGCCATTGAACTCGGACTCGAACGGGTCCGTGCCGTGGCGCTGCGACTCGGTTTGCTGCCGTGGCCCATTCCCTCGGTCATCGTCGGCGGTACCAATGGCAAAGGCTCCACCGTCGCGTTTCTTACGGCGCTCGCTCGCGAGTCCGGACTCAAGGTGGGCACCTACACCTCACCCCATCTGCAGCGCTACAACGAGCGCGTCGAGATCGACGGCCAACCCGTAGCGGACGCGCCGCTGATCCGGGCTTTCGAACGCATCGAGGCTGCGCGCGGCGATATTTCTTTGACGTTTTTCGAATACGGTACGCTCGCTGCGTTCCTCGTGTTTGCCGAGCAGGCGGTCGATGCGGCGGTCATCGAAGTGGGGCTCGGCGGTCGCCTTGATGCCACCAATATCATTGACGCCGACGTCGCCGTGCTGTGCTCGGTCGGACTCGATCATCAGGACTGGCTCGGACCCACGGTCGAAGATATCGGCCGGGAAAAATCCGGTATTTTCAGGGCGGGGCGACCCGTCATCCTGGGTTCGGCCAACATGCCGAACTCGGTGGGCGAGGCGACGCAGCGCCTTGGCGCGATCGTGCAAGCGCTGGATCGCGATTTCCACGTGGTCACGGACGATACCGCCTCGTGGAGCTGGCAGGCGATGCAGCGTACGCACGGTCCGTTGCCGCCGCCGTCTTTACTCGGGCCCATGCAGCGACGCAATGCAGCGGTGGCGATTGCCGCATTTCTGCAGTGGCTGCGTGTGCGGCCCGAGCTCGCGAGCCGCTTGCCGAAACGCGACGCCGACACGGGCTTGCTCGCGGCGGCGCTGCAGCGCGCGCAACTGCGCGGCCGCGTGCAGCGCGTGGCGCCCCGCGGTCCCACCGACCCCGAGTGGATTCTCGACGTGGCACACAACGAAGATTCCTCGCGCGTCTTGGCCGAGGCGCTCGCCAGCTTGCCCTCGGCACGTCGCACGTTAGGCGTCGTCGGCATTTTGGCCGACAAGG
>RGYP01000074.1 GCA_010031985.1 Gammaproteobacteria bacterium | reverse complement strand
CGCGCCTGCAGCGACAACAGATCGCGCAGAGCCTCTTTCGTGAAGTCGAGGGTGATCGGCTGGCCCGTGAACCGCGAGTTGGCGATCACGCGCCGCAGCGCGCCCTCTAGTTCGCGGACGTTCGAGCGGATGCGCTTGGCGATGAACAAGGCCACGTCCTGACTCAGGCGTACGCCCGCAGCTTCGCCTTTGCTGATCAGAATCGCCGCGCAGGTCTCGAGTTCCGGTGGTTCGATGGCGACGGTCAGCCCCCAACCGAAGCGTGATTTGAGCCGCTCTTCGAGGCCGTCGACTTCTTTCGGATAGCGATCGCAAGTCAGGATGACTTGCTGCTGGCCTTCGAGCAGCGCATTGAAGGTGTGGAAGAACTCCTCCTGTGAACGCTCTTTGCCGGCAAAGAACTGAATGTCGTCGATCAGCAGCGCATCGAGCGATCGGTACGCGGCCTTGAAGTCGTTCATCTGGTTGTGTTGCAGCGCTTTCACCATGTCGCTGACGAACCGCTCGGAGTGCACGTAGGCGATTTTGGCTTGCGGATTGCGCTCGAGGATGGCGTGACCGACGGCATGCATGAGGTGGGTTTTACCGAGCCCGACGCCACCGTAAATGAAGAGCGGGTTGTAGGCTTTACCCGGGTTTTCAGCCACTTGCTGTGCGGCGGCTTTGGCGAGCTGATTGCTCTTGCCGACCACGAAAGTGTCGAAGGTCGAGTCGGGATTGAGTCTGGCGCCGACGATTTCGACGCCGCTGCGGCGATTGCTGCGAAGCGCCGGGGTTTCCTCGGTGGCTGGCACCCTGATCTCCGGTTTCTCGCCGACTTCGATGGTGACCTGAAGCGGCGATTCAGGCGCTTGTTGTCGTACCCAATCTTTGATGCGCTGCAACAAGTGCGCGCTGATCCAGTCGACGACGAAACGGTTGGGCGCCAGCAGTCGCAATTCGGCTGTGGTCTCGATGGCCTGCAGCGGTCGAACCCAGGTGTTGAACTGGGCATCCGGCAACTCGGCGGCAAGCGCTTGCGCACAACGATTCCAAAGCGATGCGTCCACGCAGCTGCCGGCCTCCCTGGTGCCTCAGGTGGTAGGGTGTTCGAAGGGGATGGGGAGAATATACCGGCTCGACAGCCTGTGGATATCTTTAGCCCCGGCTTGACTTCGGCAGACCCCCTGCTTACCCTCTGCGACCTTTTTTCGGTGACGCCCCCATGAAACGCACCTATCAGCCCAGCAAGGTCCGCCGCGCCCGCACTCACGGGTTCCGCGCTCGCATGGCGACTGCCAACGGCCGCAAGGTTCTGGCCCGTCGTCGCGCCAAGGGCCGCAAGAAGCTGATCCCCTGATCTGCGCCGCTGACACCTCACCGCCTGGGTGGGGATTCCCGGCTGCTCGCCGGGTGTTGCGCAAAGCCGATTTCGAGAACGCCTACCGTCGGGGTCGACGGTTGGGTGATCCCATGTTCTCCGTTTCCGTTTCCCCCAACGCCATCGGCGGACCCCGGCTCGGATTGTCGGTCGGCGCCAAAGTGATCGGAAATGCCGTCGCCCGGAACAGACTTCGTCGCATAATTCGCGAATCGTTCCGGCAAGCTCAGCACGATCTGCCCGCGGCCGACATCATCGTCGGTGCGCGAGCAGCGGCTCGCGGAGCCCCGGCCATCCGGATTCGTCAAAGTCTCGCCGGACTTTGGCAAAAGGTTGCAACGACATGCGTGCCGTCCTCCGCGTCCTGATCAGGGCGTACCAAATTCTCGTCAGTCCCTGGCGCGGACCGACCTGCCGTTATCACCCCTCCTGTTCCCACTACGCGTTGGAAGCGATCGACACCCACGGGGCATTGCGCGGCGGCTGGTTGGCGTTGCGGCGCATCGGTCGTTGCCACCCGTTGCACGAAGGCGGATACGATCCCGTACCGCCGCGCGCCACGCGCTGAGCCCCTCCCACCCTTTTCTTTGAGACTGGACTTACCGTGACTTCGACCAACGCCCGCATGTTTCTTTGGCTCGGCCTCGTGCTCGCGCTGTGGATCAACTACGAAACGTGGCAGCGCGACTATGCGGTGCCAGCCCCGGTCACGCCCGCGACGACCAGCAGCGCGCCGCTGGCCAACGTGCCGACGGCGAGTATTCCGCAAGGCGCAGCGCCTGCTGCCTCGGCTAAATCGACGGCAACGACGACCCTGGCGGCAGCGCCCGCCACGGCGGCTGGCGCGGCGGCGGGCACGGTACGCGTCACCACCGACGTGCTCGATCTCGAGCTCAGCCTGCGTGGCGGCGATCTCGTGCGCGCCGATCTCCTCAAATATCCGCGGGTGAAGGGCGGCGAGGAGCGGGTGCGCTTGCTCAACGACGACGCCAGCCATTTCTACTTTCTGCAAACCGGACTCACCGACACCAACGGCGCGGCGCACCCGACGCACCTGGCGCTGTTCGAATCTGCGCAGACGCGCCACGCCTTGGCCGAGGGTGCCGCCGAGCTGCGCGTCCCGCTGACCTGGGTCGATGCCGCGACCGGTGTTTCGGTGACCAAGACCTATATCCTTCGCCGCGGCTCGTACCGCATTGATCTCGAATATGCGATCGAGAACCGGGGTACGGCGCCCTGGCGAGCCGCCTCGTACGCGCAAATTCTGCGCAACGACAAGCCCGTCGAGCGCTCGATGTTCAGCGTCGAGAGCTACGCCTTCCAGGGCCCGGCTTATTACAACGGCACCAAATATTTCAAAATCAACCGCCAAAAAATCGCGGATAGCGAGCTGCCGCGCAGCGTCACGACCGGCTGGATCGCCGGCATGCAGCACCACTTCGTCACGGTGGTCGTTCCGGCCGAGGGGCAAAACTACGCTTATTCTTTGAAGACCCAGGACAATCAGTACCTGCTCTCGGCGACCGGGCCGATGGTTACCGTCGGACCGCAATCCGGAACGACGCTGCGCGAGACCTTGTTCATCGGACCCAAGTTGCAGGCACAACTGAAAACCGCGGGGCCGCGCCTCGATCTGGTCGCCGACTACGGCGTGCTGACGCTGCTGGCGGAGCCGCTCTTTTGGTTGCTGGAACAGGCGCACAACATCGTCGGCAATTGGGGCTGGGCGATCGTGATCATCACGTTCCTGCTGAAGCTCATGTTCTATCCGTTGTCCGAGTCGTCCGGTCGTTCCATGGCGAAGATGAAGGTGCTCGCGCCGCGCATGAAGAACTTGCAGGAGACCTACAAGGACGATCGCGAAAAATTGGGCCGCGCGATGATGGATCTCTACAAGCGCGAGAAGATCAATCCGGCGGCGGGATGTTTGCCGATCCTGATCCAGATGCCCGTGTTCTTCGCATTCTATTGGGTGCTGCTCGAGAGCGTGGAGATGCGCCAGGCACCCTTCATGTTGTGGATTCAGGATCTTTCGTCGCGCGATCCGTTCTTCGTGCTGCCGGTGATCATGGCCGGCGCGATGTTCGTGCAATACAAGCTGAACCCGACACCGCCCGATCCGATCCAAGCCAAAGTATTCATGATTCTGCCGTTCGTGATGAGCTTCACGTTCGCCTTCTTCCCCGCAGGCTTGGTGCTCTATTGGGTCACCAATACGCTGTTGACGATCCTGCAGCAGTGGAACATCAATCGCAGAATCGAAGCCGAGTCGAAAAAAGCGCGGGCGGGCTAGCGCGCGGCCTTTGCGCCTCGCAGATCAAAA
The DNA here is from genome assembly GCA_010031985.1 of Gammaproteobacteria bacterium. Lineage (GTDB taxonomy): Bacteria > Pseudomonadota > Gammaproteobacteria > Steroidobacterales > Steroidobacteraceae > UBA964. The sequence goes on along the minus strand of RGYP01000074.1, from coordinate 4,332 downwards.
CTGCGCACACCCGTTCCGTTCCATGGACCAGCCCGCCCAAACCGAGACGATCGTCGCCGTCGCCACGGCGCCGGGGCGTGGCGGGGTCGGGATCGTGCGGCTCTCGGGGCCTGCGGCACGACAAATCGGCGAGGCGATGATCGCCACGACGGGTGCCGCAACCGCAGGTTTACCGGCACCACGCGTGGCGACGCTCGCGAAGTTTCACGACGGCACCGGTGCGGTGCTCGACGAGGGTCTGGTGCTCTCGTTCCCCGCGCCTCACAGCTACACCGGTGAGGACGTGCTCGAGCTGCATGGCCACGGCGGGCCGGTCGTGCTCGAGGCGCTGGTCGCACGAGCGATCGAACTCGGCGCGCGACGTGCCAATCCGGGCGAATTCACGCTGCGAGCGTTCCTCAATGAAAAGCTCGACCTCGTGCAGGCCGAGGCGGTGGCCGATCTCATCGACGCCGGCTCTCTGGCCGCCGCGCGCGCCGCCGTGCGTTCGTTGCAAGGCGAGTTCTCGAGGCGGGTACACGAACTCACCGAGGCGCTCATCGAGTTGCGTATCTGGATCGAGGCGGCGATCGACTTTCCCGAGGAAGAAATCGACTTTCTGGCCGATCGTGCGCTCGCAAGCCGCCTGACGGCGCTCCGCGAACGTTTCGCCTCGGTGTTGCGCAGCGCCGAACAAGGCCGGGTGCTGCGCGATGGCATGACCGTGGTGATAGCTGGGCGGCCGAACGCCGGAAAATCGAGCCTGCTCAACGCACTCGCCGGCCACGATGCCGCCATCGTCACGCCTCTCGCGGGGACCACTCGCGATGTTTTGCGGGAACGTATCGCGATCGACGGCATGCCGCTGCACGTCATCGACACCGCGGGTTTGCGCTCACTGGAAGACGACGCAGCGGATGTCGTCGAAGCCGAGGGCATCCGCCGCGCGCGCATCGAGATGGCGCGCGCCGATCGAATTTTGTTCGTGATCGACACCCACACCGATCCGCAGGCGCAGGCCTGGCAGGACGAGCGCGCGAATTTGCCCGTCGACGTGGCCGTCACTCTGCTCTTGAATAAAATCGATGCCGTTGCACCCGAGCATGCCGCGCAGAGCGAGGCGCAGATCCGCGCGCGAATGCGTGCGGGCGATGCGGTGCTCGCAATTTCTGCGCGTACGGGCGCCGGCATGGAGACGCTACGCCATCACCTCAAGTCTTGCATGGGCTACGACGCGGCAGCGGGCACCGTCAGCGCACGGGCTCGGCATCTCGATGCCCTGCGCCGCGCCGAAACGCATGCCGAAGAAGCCGTCCGGCAACTCGTCGAGGCGCGCGCCGGCGAGCTCGTGGCAGAAGAGCTGCGCCGCGCACAGCAGGCATTGAACGAAATCACCGGCGAATTTCACGCGGACGACTTGTTGGGGCGGATCTTCGGCAGTTTTTGCATCGGAAAGTGAGCCGTCGACGCTCAGGCCGCGCGTTTCAGCGTTTAGCGGCGATCAAACCGATGCCGGCCAGAATGAACACCGCCGCGATTCCCGTGGCGTTGATGGCGGCCTGACCGTAACCGATCGTGGGTACATCAAAGAATGGGTAGGGATATACGCCACTGATCTCGCCGCGCGCCGCGATGTAGACGAAATACGCGGCCGGGTAGGCGAACAGACGACCGATATCTCCCCAAACCATCGACCTGCGGGGCACGGCGAACCACCAGAACACCAGAAACACGATCGGCACGATGTAGTGGTGGATGAGATTGGTGAGGGCGGCGATGCCCGTGGGCTGGTATTGATGGCGCAGCAGCAGGTGAAACACGAGACCCACCATGGCGATGGCCATGGCGGCCGAGGTGACCACCCAAGGCTCGCGCCAAACGGTCCAGCGAGATTCGGCAGGATGATTCTTGGAGTGTGCCGTGGCGACGAGCGTGCAAAACAGATTGGTCAGGATGGTGAAGTAGCCCGCATACATGAAAACGCCATAGGCGACGCCATGCCCCCGTTGTTGCTGGTACTCGATGCTGGCAAACAGCTGCGTGACGAGAGCGGGCCAACCGACCACGGCAAGGAAGATGGCGAGAACTCGAGTGCGCTGCATGGGTCAATATCCTGCGCGAAATCGCGCGTGAACCGCGAGTATTTTTTTGACACCTTCGGCGACGTGTACCGAGGAGAGAGTCGCACCCGACACGATGGTCACGGTGCGTTGCGGATCCCAGCGGCCGTGCTCCAAGCCTGACAGTTTGCCGCGCCACTCGGGTGTATAGATGTCGCAGTAACCGTCGGCGCAGGTCAGTACTTCGACGCCGCGGCTTTTGCCGTCGACGCCGACGGCGACCAGATAGGTCACGATGTCGTTGAGCCCGTAGACCTGATCGAGATAGAGCCAGCCGCCACCCCCGACACTCCAGCCGCGAAACAAAGGACGCAGCGCGGGTACCTGATATTCCGCTTTGAGCTGCGCGAATTGCTCGGAAGAGAGTCGCAGTTCGAAAGGGGTGAGCGTAGCTCCCGGAAAGAGCCGTTGCTGGGCCTCTTCGAGGGTTTGCAATGACTCCGACGCGGCAGCGGGAGCCGCGGCCATCACGATCGCCGCGGGAACGAGCAGGAAGCGATGATTCAAGGCGAACGACGCGCTAGCCGCGCTTGGGGAAATCGGCGCTGATGTTGCGGAAAGCGTCGTTGGTGAGTGGTCCCATGGCGAGCGTGACGAAGCGATCGCGATCTTTTTCCCATTCCGCCGTTTCTTCGGGCGTGGGTACGTAGCTTTCGATCATTTCGCGGGTGACGCCTTTTTTGGCCAGCAATGATTCGAGAACCTTCATGCGGCGCTTGGTCGCCCAGATCTCGCCGTTCATCGCCACCATGCAGCCCACCAGGTTGTCGAGTATCGGGTTGCCGAGGAACACGCTCGTCGTGACATCGGACGGAATCGCATCCACGGTGTGTGTGGGTCGTTGCGTATCGGCAGCCATGACAACCTCCAATCGAGCGCGGGGCAGAAACCACGGCCGCGCAGGCGACCGAAGATATCATTCCCGGATGCGGAACGTCTCCACCCCGATTGGCGCAGCGTGGTCCGGCGCGATGTGCGAATCGACGCGGCTACTGCTCGGTACGTTCGTTTCCATCGGCGTGGGCGGGCTCGAGCGTGCGCAGGCCGAGGCCGCGATCGTCAAAGGTTTCGCCGCGATCGAACGCGTGCATTCATTGATGAGTTTTCATTCGGCAGACAGCGACGTTGCCCGCATCAACGGCGCGGTACCCGCACAGCCCGTGCCGATCGCGCCGGAAACCTTCGCCGTCCTCGAACTCGCGCGCAAGGTTTCGCAAGCGTCTTCCGGTGTATTCGACGTCACGATGGCGCCGCTGCTCGTCGACAACGGCAACTTGCCTGCGCCTCTGCGCGCCCCCGATCCCGAGGCGCGTTGGTCGGACGTTGTTCTCGAAGCGCCGGATGCCGTAAGTCTGCGACGACCTCTCTGGATCGACTTGGGCGGCATCGCCAAGGGCTATGCCGTCGATCTCGCGGCTTCAGCCATGGCTTTGCCCGAGACGGCGAGTTGGTACGTCAACGCCGGCGGGGATCTGCGCGTGGGCGGTCCGACGATGCACCCCGTCGCTCTCGAAGTGCCCGATTTCCACGCGGCCGAGTTCGAAACATCGGCGCGCGAGACGCCCGCGCGGCCTTTCATCGAACTCGAAAACGGCAGTCTCGCGAGCAGTGCAGCCGGTGCGAACCGCCGGCATTTTTTTGGTCACGAGCCTGCGTCGGTCGTGGCGCCGGCGTTCGTCTCGGTGGTCGCTCGGCAATGTGCGATCGCCGATGCACTCACCAAGGTGGTGCTGGCGAGAGGTCGGCAGGCCGCGGCGGTGCTTGCTGCCTTCGATGCAAGCGCGTATCTGTATTCGCCGAGCGAAGGTTGGTGGATGTCGGGTGGCGAACTTGAGTGACGGAACGGTCAATGGTCAGCGAGCCGCGATGCGCACGGGCGTCTTGCCGCCCGGCCGCCGCCGCCTTTTGCACGGCGTCGCGTTGGGCACCTGGTCGACGGGCGCCGTCTGGCTCGTCTTCCACTATTTCGTACGCGTGGTCGATGAGTTCGGTTTCGACAATCCGCATCCGCAACAAAGGTGGTGGCTCATTGGGCACGCCGTGTTTTCTTTTGCAGCGGTGTGGCTGTTCGGCACGTTGTGGTCCGACCACGTGGTGCGCGGCTGGAAAGCCGGCATGCGCAAGCCGTCGGGAGGCACGCTGTTCGGCGTGCTGGTCTGGCTGACGATCAGCGGCTGCGCGCTCTACTATCTGGGCAGCGACGAGTGGCGCTCATGGACCTCGCTCGCGCACT
>RGYP01000073.1:0-5000 GCA_010031985.1 Gammaproteobacteria bacterium | reverse complement strand
CGAACCCCGCCTTCTTCGCCTCACGTCGCGCCGTCTGGCTGCAGTGGGTCGTGGTCGGCGTGTTCGCGTTGTCGTGGTGGCGCGGCGAGAACTTGATCGCCGATCTCGCCCGCCAAGGAGAGAACGTCGCCGACGCGGCGCTCGCGGCACGCAAAGCGGCAACGGCCGTGCAAGCGTCACTCGGTCTCGCGACGGTCGAGGTGATCGTCGGCGCGAACGACACGCTTGAGCGCATCTTTCGACGTCTGCAGTTGTCAGTGACCGACCTCGCGACGCTGCGTGCGTTACCCGATTTGCGCAAACAACTCGATCGCTTGCGGCCCGGCGAACTCATCACCTTCAACGTGCAGAACATGAAGCTGATGGGGCTCGAACGACGATTGAGCCCGAGCGAAACGTTGCAAGTCACGCGCGCGCCCGACGGCTTCGACTCAAAAGTGATCGTGAATCCCATCGAGCGCGAAGTGCGCACCGCCGAAGGCGTGATCGATACGTCGTTGTTCCATGCGACGGCGGCGGCCGGGCTCGACGATCGCGTGGCGCTACGGATCGCCGATATTTTCCAATGGGACATCGACTTCGTGCTCGAAGTGCAACCGGGTGATCGGTTCAGGGTCGTCTACGAGCGCTTGAGTCAGGACGGCAAAGAAATGGGCTCGGGCGAAGTGCTCGCGGCAGAGTTCATCACCGGCGGCAAAACTTTCCGGGCGGTGCGTCACGAGAACGCGGCCGGTCTCGGCACCTACTACACGCCCGCCGGCAAAAGTTTGCGCAAGGCGTTCATACGCGCACCGGTCGATTTCACGCGTATCAGTTCACGCTTCAATTTGTTTCGCCTGCATCCGGTGTTGAACAGCGTACGCGCGCATCGCGGTGTCGATTACGCCGCGCCGATCGGCACGCCGGTCAAAGCATCGGGCGCAGGTCGCGTCGCCTATGTCGGTCAAAAAGGCGGTTACGGCAACGTGATCGAAATCGAACACGCGAATCGCGTGCGCACCGTCTACGGTCATTTGTCGCGATTCGCCGCTGGTTTGCGTGCGGGCGAACACGTCGATCAAGGCAAGATCATCGGCTTCGTCGGGATGACGGGACTCGCGACCGGGCCGCATCTACATTACGAATATTTGGTGAACGGCACGCATCGCGATCCGCAAAAAGTTATTTTGCCCGAGCAGCCCCCGCTCGCCGGACCGGCGCTCGCGGAATTTCGCATGGCGACCGCGCCACTGCTCGCGCAACTCGAGCGTGGGCCGGCGTCCCCCACGAACGCGGCGGCGAGCGTGACCCCTAGTACTGCCGCAACGGCCGGTGCGGTGACTGCGAGTGGCGTGAGACCCCGCAGCCGCTGATCGCTCGCGCACCGACCCCTGTGACATGGCCGTGTCATGGCTGTGTCACACACGCCGGCGGGATTTCATGCTGTACTGATGTGCGCATCGTCACATCTGCGTCTTTGAACCAATGAATATCACCCCAAAGTTCTTCATCAATCGCGAACTGTCGGCGCTGGAGTTCAACCAGCGTGTGCTGGCGCAAGCCTTCGATCCGGCAGTGCCGCTGCTCGAGCGCTTGCGGTTTTTGTGTATCTCGTCGAGTAATCTCGACGAATTCTTCGAGATACGCGTCGCCGGCATCAAGCAATTGATGGAGAGCGGCTCGCTGCAATGGAGCAGCGATGGACTCACGCCGCTCGAACAACTTGAGGCGATCCACTCTCGCGCCTCGCGACTGGTCGCCGATCAATACGCCTGTCTCAACGACGTGTTATTTCCGGCGCTGGAAGCCGCCGGAATAAAACTTTTGCGACGGGGCTCAATCGGCGGTGAAGAACGCCGCTGGCTCGAACATTATTTCGTCAGCGAAATCGAACCCGTCGTTACGCCGCTCGCGCTCGACCCGGCACGGCCCTTCCCGCGCATTCAAAACAAAAGCTTGAACTTCATCGTGCAATTGCGCGGTGAAGATGCGTTCGGGCGAGAGGCTACGCTCGCGATCATTCAGGCACCGCGATCGTTGCCGCGAGTGGTGCCACTGCCGACCGACGACAACGGCATGCAGCGCTTCGTGCTGCTCTCGACCATCGTCGAGGAATTCGTGCCGCGACTCTTCGAGGGCATGCAGGTACTCGGCTGTCATCAATTTCGCCTGACACGCAACAGCGACTTGTTCGTCGATGAGGAAGAAGCCGACGATCTGCGCGATGCGCTCGAAGGTGAGCTCGCGCATCGCCGTTACGGCGCTGCGGTGCGACTCGAGACCGCGATCGATTGTCCGGCGGAGTTGGTGGACTTTCTGCTGCGCCAATTCGGCGTAGCCGCGCACGATCTGTATCGCGTACCGACGCCGGTCAATTTGCATCGACTCTCTGCGCTCGTCGACCTCGCGAACGGCAGCGCACTCAAATATCCGCCGTTCGTTGCCTCGCTGCCGCGGCGGTTCGCCGCCGGTGCCGATTTCTTCGAGTCGATCCGGCAAGGCGATCTGCTGCTGCACCACCCGTTCCAATCGTTCACACCGGTAGTCGATTTTCTGCGGCAAGCGGCCGCCGATCCGCACGTACTTGCGATCAAACAAACTTTGTATCGCACGGGCACCGACTCGGCGCTCGTCGACGCATTGGTCGCCGCCGCGCAAGCAGGCAAGGATGTTACGGTGGTGGTCGAGTTGCGCGCGCGCTTCGACGAAGAGGCCAACATCGAATTGTCGGACCGGCTGCAAGAAGCCGGCGCGCACGTGATGTATGGTGTGGTCGGCTTCAAAACACACGCCAAAATGTTGATGGTGGCGCGACGTGAGCCCGATGGCATCCGTCGGTATTGTCACCTCGGTACGGGTAACTACCACTCACGCACCGCACGCGCGTACACCGACTACGGCCTCTTCACCTGTGCGCCCGACATCGGTCAAGACGTACACGAAATCTTCTTGCAGCTGACGAGCCTCACCCGCACGCCGAAGTTGTCGACCTTGCTGCAATCGCCTTTCGAATTGCAGCGCGCGATGATTCAACGCCTCGACCGGGAGGCCGCGCATGCGGCCGCGGGACGCCCTGCACGGGTGATCCTCAAAATGAATTCTTTGGTTGAGCGCGAGTCGATCGATGCGCTGTGTCGCGCCTCGCAGGCAGGCGTGCAGATCGATTTGATCGTGCGCGGCGTCTGCGCGCTACGCCCGGGCGTACCGGGCATTTCCGCGAACATCCGTGTGCGCTCGATCGTCGGGCGGTTTCTCGAGCACTCGCGCGTCTTTCATTTCCACAACGACGGCGACTCGGAAACGTTTTGTAGCAGCGCGGATTGGATGGAGCGCAACTTCTTCCGGCGCGTCGAGGTCGCGTTCCCGATTCGTGAGCCGCGACAGCGTGCACGGATTCTCGCCGATCTCGACATCTATTTACGCGACGACACGCAAGCGTGGGCGCTCGATTCGGACGGCGGCTACACGCGCGTGGCATCACCAGCGAGCGCGGGTACGAGCGGCAACGATGCTCGCATCTGCGCGCAGCACCAATTGCTCGAGGCCTATACGGCCGGCAATCCCCTCGACGAGTAGATCCGCAAACGGAAATCGACGCTGCGCAGCCAGTCGATCTCTTGGCTGAGATCGGCAACGGTGAGTGGGTGCTCACGCAACCAACGCATCGGAAAGCGCAGTTCCAAGGTGCGGCCGCGTGCAGCAAGTGCGAGCGTCGGCAACGGTGAACGACCGCGCCCACGGTGCAACAGAACGGCGAGCCGCAAGATCACGATCAAAAAAATCACGCGCTTGTCCCACGGCGGCAGTAAGCGCTCGAAACCTTCGCTCGTGAGTTTGCGACGATGACTGCCGACGATCCGCGCGAGCACGCGTTGCTCTTCGCGCGGGAAGCCCGGCATATCAGCGTTTTCGAGTAGATACGCACCGTGTTGGTGGTGCCGCGAGTGGGCGACGTCCAGCCCGATTTCGTGCAAGCGCGCCGACCAGGTCAATATTTGTTCAGCGTACGCATCATCGAGTTGCCAGTCCGCCGCGACCTGCTCGAGTAGCGCGAGTGCCGTACGCTCGACGCGTTCGGCTTGCGCGAGATCGACGTGATAGCGCGCCTGCATCGCTCGCACGGTACGATCGCGTGCATCCTCGCGCGTGATACGACCGACCATGTCGTACAAAAGTCCGTCGCGCATCGCACCGTCGGACACTTCCATGCGATCGATACCGAGCACCGCGAACACTTCAGCGAGGATCGCAAGTCCACCCGGAAATACGCTGCGGCGTTCGGCGTCGATACTCGTGAGGCGCAGCTCGCGCACGTTGCCGAGGCCGCCGACCAGTTGCGACAACTGCTCAAGACCGGCGCGTGTGATCGCTTGTGCGCCAGGATCGAGCTCGCGCAGCGCATCGCCGATCGCGCGGATCGTGCCCGAACTGCCCGCCGCCTGCGCCCAACCGCGACGCTGATAGGCGAGCTGGATCGGTTCGAGTTCGCTGCGCACGGCGACCCGTGCACGCGCAAATCGTTTGGCGGAAAGCCGTCCCTCCGGAAAAAATCGTTCGCTCAAACCAACACAACCGACCTCGACGCTCTCGAGCTCGAGTGGCACGAGTCCGTCACCGATGATCAGCTCAGTACTACCACCGCCGATGTCGACGACGAGGCGACGCCCGCCACCGCTCGGCATGGTGTGCGCGACGCCGGAATAAATGAGTCGCGCCTCTTCCATGCCCGAGACGATTTCGATCGGGTGACCGATGGCGCTGCGCGCTTTTTCGAGAAAGGATTGCTTGCGGTGCGCGCGGCGAAAAACATTCGTACCGACCACGCGCACGGCATCGGCATGCATCTCGGAAATTCTTTGACCGAAGCGCTCGAGACAGGCGATCGCACGCGCGGCGACGTCACGATCGAGACGCCCCTCGGCATCGAGACCCGCGCCGAGGCGCACCATCTCGCGCAGCCGATCGATGACGACGAGTTGCCCGTGGGTGTAGCGGGCGACGACCATGTGGAAACTGTTGGA
>RGYP01000072.1 GCA_010031985.1 Gammaproteobacteria bacterium | reverse complement strand
GTCGAGCGGCAGATTCACGAATCGCCCGCCGATTGGCCCTGGTCCCACAAGCGCTGGCGCCTGCGGCGCGAGGACGAACCGCAAGCTTGAGCGCGCGAGCGAACTCTGTCGTTCTTGTGGCGGTCATCTTCATCGCGGACAATGCAGTCCCATGTCCTTAGCCGCTACGCATCCGACCCCGGAAATCTCGGTGGTCATTCCCGTTTGCAACGAGGTGGACAACGTCGCGCCATTGGCCGGCGAGATCGTGGCGGCACTGCAGGGCAAGCCCTTCGAGATTTTGTTCGTCGACGACGGCAGCACCGATGGCACGGCTGCGGCGATCCGCGAGCTGCGCAGCCGCATTCCGCAGGTGCGTCTGCTGCGGCACTCGTTTCGCAGCGGGCAAAGCGCTGCCGTGTGCTCAGGTGTCCGGCATGCGCGCGCCGAATGGATCGCGACGCTAGACGGCGATGGACAAAACGATCCGGCCGATATACCCAAGCTTTACGAGTCGCGATTAGTGGCCGAGCTCGTCATGGGCAATCGGGTGCAACGTCGCGACACGTGGTTGCGACACGCGCAGTCGCGAGTCGCGAACGGTGTTCGCGGTTGGCTGCTCGGTGACGGGACGCCCGACACGGGCTGCGGCATCAAGGTGATGCATCGCGGGCAATTTCTCGAGCTGCCGCGCTTCGATCACATGCATCGCTTCCTGCCGGCGCTGTTTCTGCGCGCCGGGGCGCGGGTGGTGTCGGTGCCGGTCGCCCATCGACCGCGTGCGCGCGGGACTTCCAAATACGGACTTTTCGATCGCCTCTGGGTAGGCATCGTCGATATTTTCGGCGTGATGTGGTTGCGCCGTCGCTTCCGACCAGGGTTGCAGATCCGCGAGGATTGACGCGCGAATCTGCGTCTTGCTGGTCATTTCTTCGGGGATGGCAATGCAGAACGATACTTTGATCTGGGTCCTCGTGGGCTTCGTCGGGCAGGCGCTGTTCTCGATGCGCTTCGTCGTCCAGTGGATCGCGAGTGAGCGCATCAAACGCAGCATCATTCCCCAGGCATTTTGGTATTTCAGTCTTGCCGGCGGCGCGACATTGCTTGCCTACGCGATTCACAAGCAAGATCCGGTGTTCATCGCGGGGCAGGGCCTCGGTCTCGTTGTCTATTTGCGCAATTTGTACCTCATCCGCACCGGACGGCAGCAGGCGGACGCTTGAGCGCCGACGCGCGCGCCACGCTCGTCGATCTTGGCTGGATCAGCCTGTGGTTCGTGTTGATTATTTTCGTGGGCTTTGGCCTGCGCGATCCTTGGCCCGCCGACGAACCGCGATTCGCAAGCGTTGCGCTCGACATGCTGCGCAGCGGCAACTGGCTCATTCCGCATGCGGGCGGTGATCTCTACCAGGACAAGCCGCCGCTGCATTTCTGGTTGATGGCCATCGGTTATTCTTTGACCGGTTCGCTGCGTGCCGGATTTCTTTTGCCGTCGATGTTGGCTTCGCTCGGTACGCTTTGGCTGGTATACGACCTGCTGCGGCGACTGCACGGGCGCGAGGCTGCGCGACTCGCCGCCGTCACGCTCGTCTGCTGTGTGCATTACGTCATGACGACGCGCGGTGCGCAGATCGATGCGACGCTGATATTCTTTTGCACGCTGGCCCTCTGGGGGCTGCTGCGTCAGCTGTTGCTCGGGGCGCCCGCAGTGTTTGCGCTGGTCGGTGCGTGTGCGGCGGGGCTGGGTGTCATCGACAAGGCCGTGGGCTTTCTGACGCTCGCCCTGTTGCCGCTGGCGGCGCTGCTCGCGCGACGATTCGGCACCACGGCGGTCCCCCGCGCGACCTGGTGGCAGGTGCCCGTGGTGTTCGTGCTCACCATCATGCTTTGGTTGGTGCCGATGCTGCTGCATGTGGCGAGCGTGGGCAGTCCGGAACTCATCGCTTATCGCGACGAATTGCTCTTCAAGCAGACGGTGACGCGCTACGCGCAGGCCTGGCACCACATTCGTCCTTGGTATTACTACCTGGTCGAAGTGATTCCTGCGCTGTGGCTGCCGTTGAGTGCGCTGCTGTTCTGGCTGGTGCCGCGCTGGCGAGATGACTGGCGCGAGCGGCGGATGGCGGTGTGGTTGCCATTGCTCTGGGCCCTGCTCGTGATCGTGTTCTTCAGTCTGAGCACCGGCAAGCGGGGGGTTTACGTGCTGCCAGCGTTGCCGGCCCTCGTCATCGCTGCGGCGCCGCATCTGCCGCAACTTTTTGCATATCGATCGGTGCAGCGTCTGTCGCTGGCGCTGGCTTTGCTGCTCGTTGTGCCCGGGGTGTTGGTCGCTACCGGATCGGTATTTGGCGTGGGTGTCGTCAAAGAATTAATCGAGGGCAGCGAGCTGTTGTCACTGGTGCCGGTTTACGCGTTCGCGATCGCCGCCACGGTCGCGTGGCTCGTGGCGCTGCGTTGGCGACCGTTGTTGGCTTGGCCGTTGGTACTGGCCTGTCTTGCGGTGAGTTGGGGCGTGGGCGTTGCGCCGCAGATCAATGGCGAACGCTCGGCCTCGACGTTCGTACGGCAGATGCTGGCGCAAGTTCCGCGCGAAGCTGAGCTCGGCTTGCTCGCTTACCGCGAGCAGTACTTGCTCTATCTCGATCGCGAAGTGGTCAACTTCGGGCATGCGCGCTGGCGCGAGGGTGACGCGGAGGCCTTCGATGCAGCGCGCTGGCTCGCCGGCGACGGCAAGCGCGTGCTGTTGGTCGCGGAGCACTATCTCGATCGCTGTTTCGCGGCTAATCCGCGTCAGCCGGTGGGCGTATCGAGTGACGAGCAATGGTTTTTGGTCACCGGCGTGCCGGCGAGCGATTGCATCGCTCGCGGTAATCCCACCAAAGTAATCAGGTATCAGCCTCCACTTGGAGTGCTGAACTGAGGCAGCGCGGCGATCCGTGACGAGGACCGCCGCGCGCCCGTCGGATCAGAACGGCAGGCCGTGCGCCGAGCCGCCCATGCACAGCAGCATGGGGAACGACAGCAGGAAGTTGGTGCGCGAGGCGAGGGTCGCCGTGCGCCGGGCCTTCGCCTTCTCTTCGTCGGTGGCTTCGACCACGCCGATGACCTTTTTCTGGTTTGGCCAAATCAGCACCCACACATTGAAGAGCATGATGGTGCCGAGCCAAGCGCCGATGCCGATGACCACGCTGCCTTCCTGCAGCGTGAAGGCATCGACGAAGCGAGCACCGAGCAGCCAGCCGCCCGTCAGCCAGGTGGCGAGCGCCATCCAGCGGAACCAGAGCAGCGCGCGCGGCGCGACGTACTTGATGATGCCGGCGCCGCCGGGGCCGCCGGTGTCGGCGTTGGCCGCCGCGAGTGCCGGAATCTGTGCGACATTGAAGTAGTAGAGCAGGCCGATCCAGAAAATGCCGGTCACGATGTGTGCCCAGCGACCGAGGCCAAGTTGGTTGAATTCGCCGCCTGGGGTTTGCGGCAGCACCATCACGATGATGGCGAACAACACGCCGAGCGTGATTGTGGAGCCGACGCTGTCAAGGGGATTTTTCATTGCGTTGCTTCTCCGGCATGCAAGTGTTGAAAACGGTTTGAAGAATAGGGGACGAAACCCCATAATTCAACGCATTCCACTGCTTGAACCCAAGGACGGGATGATGGCGAAAAACGCCGCAGATATTCGTCTCGCGCGACCGATGTCGCCGTGCATCAGCGTTTGTGCGCTCGATCACACGGGGCATTGCGCCGGTTGTCTGCGTACTCGCGACGAAATCGCGAGCTGGATCCGTCTCTCTCCCGATCAGCAGTGGGACTTGCTGCGTACACTCGAGCGTCGTCGCGCCGAGCGGGCACCGCGGCATAGTGTCTAAAGAGGTTTACACAACGATGGACGTCAACGAGCGAATCAAGGCGCAACTGAATACGGCTCCCGTGGTGCTGTTCATGAAGGGCACGCCGGATTTCCCGCAGTGCGGTTTCTCGGCACAGGCCGTGGGCGCTCTGCGCGCCTGTGGTGCCAAGTTCCATCACGTCAACATTTTCGAGGACCCCGAGTTGCGCGAGGCGCTGAAGCGTCTGTCGAATTGGCCGACCTATCCGCAGCTCTACGTCAAAGGCGAACTGCTCGGCGGCTGCGACATCACTCTCGAGATGTATCGCAACGGTGAGCTGAAGCAGGTGCTCGACGAGGCCGGCGCCACGGCCTGAGGTTCGGCGGGGGCGCGAGGCCCGCGCACTGCGTCAGGGATGGTTCTCGTCGGCGACCGGCGAGCTCGGGTCGGCGTCATTGCCGCTACCGTTGCCATTGCCGTTACTGTTGTTGTCGTCGAGCCAGCCCAAAGATTTCGCGCGTTGTTCGGCTTCGGCGAAGCTCGGCTGGCAAAAATTGCAGACCTTGCAGAAGATGTCCGCGGTGCGTTCGGCATCGTAGGCGGCGGCATGGGCTGCCGAAGAATCCCACTCGAGACCGCTCGCCATCGTGGCCTTGGCGAGCACCGTCTGTCCGAGTGCGGCGCCGGCGAGCGTCACGGTGTCGAAGCTGGAAAACGGATGGAAGGGATTGCGCTTGATCTCCGCGCGCGCCACCGCCGCGTTCAAAAATCCGAGATCGAACGAGGCATTGTGGCCGACCAGGATCGCGCGCTTGCAGCCGTGGCGGCGCACGGCCTCGCGCACTTCCTTGAAGATCCGCGTCAGCGCGTCTTTTTCATCGATGGCAGGTCGTAGCGGATGAAAAGGATTGATCCCCGTCACCGCGAGCGAGGCGGGCTCGATGTTGGCGCCTGCGAACGGCTTCACGTGATAAGCGTGTGTTTCGCCACGACGCAGCAGACCCTCGGGCGTGATTTCGATCAGCACTGCCGCGATCTCGAGCAGCGCGTCCTTGGCGGCGTTGAGGCCGCCCGTCTCGACGTCGATGACCACCGGCAGAAAGCCGCGAAAGCGGCGCGCGAGATTCGGGCCGATGGCGTTCACTGCGACGCCAAGCGCCAACGCAGGCGTTCGTTGGCACGCATCGGCACCACCACCTCGGCACCGAACGCGTAGGCGCCCGGTACGCTCCATTCTTCCTGGCGCAGAGTCACGGTGCCTTCGTTGCGCGGCAGCTCGTAGAAATCGGGGCCGAAGAGCGAAGCAAAGCCTTCGAGACGCGCGAGCGCACCTACGCTTTCGAACACCTCGGCGTAAAGTTCGAGCGCGGCATGTGCGGAGTACATGCCGGCACAACCGCAGGCTGCTTCCTTGGTGTTGCGCGCATGGGGCGCGCTGTCGGTGCCGAGAAAAAATCGCGGCGAACCGCTGCTCGCCGCTTCGATGAGAGCTCGGCGGTCGATCTCGGTTTTGAGCACCGGCAGGCAGTAGTAATGCGGGCGGATACCGCCGCGGAAAATCTCGTTGCGGTTGAACAGCAGGTGCTGCGGCGTGATCGTCGCCGCAACGCCGGCGCGCGCACCGTTGACGAAATCGACGGCGGCTTTGGTCGTTATGTGTTCGAAAACCACTTTGAGACGCGAGTGCCGCTCGACGAGCGGTGCCAGCACTTCCTCGATGAAAGCTTCTTCGCGATCGAAGATATCGACATGCTCGTGGGTGACTTCGCCATGCACCTGCAGCACCACACCGAGTTCGGCCATGCGTTCGAGCACGGGCTCGATGTGACGGATGTCGGTGACGCCTGCATCGGAATGCGTCGTCGCACCGGCCGGATAAAGTTTGCAGCCGGCGACGAAACCGCTGGCACGGGCGCGATCGATCTCCGCGACGGGCATGCGATCGTTGAGATAGAGCGTCATCAAGGGCTCGAAATCGGAGCCTCGGGGCCGCGCCGCGAGGATGCGCTCGCGATAGGCCGCGGCGAGCGCGGTGGTGGTGACCGGCGGCTTGAGGTTCGGCATGACGATCGCGCGTCGGAACTGCTGCGCGGTGTGGGGCAGCACGGCGGCAAGCGCCGCGCCGTCGCGCAGATGCACATGCCAGTCATCGGGACGGCGAATGACGATTTGCGCGCTCATGGGGGCCGGGATGCTAGCACAGGGCAATGGCTCGCCCGGCGCCGCTGCGATTAGTTAACATACGGTTTTTCACACGCACGACAGGCAGGACGGGGGTATGTCCGAAAGTCCGCAGGGTGATCTCGATCCCAACGAGACCCGCGAGTGGTTGGAGTCCATCGATTCGGTTTTGAAGGCCCATGGGCCCGAACGCGCGCATTTTTTGCTCGAACGATTGATCGACTACACGCGCCGATCGGGAGCCTATCTGCCGTTCAAGCCGAACACGGCGTATCTCAATAGCATCTCCCCCGGGCAGCAGCCCGATTACCCTGGCAACCGCGAGCTCGAGCGACGCATCGAGGCCTACATCCGCTGGAACGCCATGGCGATGGTGGTGCAGGCGAATCGTATTTCCTCCGAATACGGCGGACACATCGCGACCTACGCGTCGGCGGCCACGCTCTACGAAGTGGGCTTCAACCATTTTTGGCGCGCACCGACCGACCAGCATCCCGGTGACATGATCTACGTGCAGGGACACGCGTCTCCCGGCATCTACGCGCGGGCGTACCTCGAGGGGCGTCTCACCGAAGATCAGCTGCGCCACTTCCGTCAGGAAGTCGCGGGTGACGGTCTTTCGTCCTATCCGCACCCGTGGCTGATGCCCGACTTCTGGCAGTTCCCGACCGTCTCGATGGGCCTCGGCCCGATGCAGGCTATTTTTCAGGCGCGCTTCCAGCGTTATCTCGAGCATCGCGGGCTCGTCACGCCAACCGATCGGAAGATTTGGGCATTTCTGGGCGACGGCGAGATGGACGAGCCCGAGTCGATGGGCGCGCTCACCATGCCGGTGCGCGAGAAGCTCGACAACCTCGTGTTCGTCATCAACTGCAATCTGCAGCGACTCGATGGGCCGGTGCGCGGCAACGGCAAGATCATCCAGGAGCTCGAGGCCGCCTTTCTCGGCGCCGGCTGGAACGTCATCAAAGTTTTGTGGGGTTCGCGCTGGGATCCGCTGCTCGCCAAGGATAATCTCGGGCTGCTGCGTCGTGTCATGGAAGAGTCGGTCGACGGCGAGTATCAAAATTTCAAAGCCAAGGGTGGGGCGTATACCCGCGAACATTTCTTTGGCAAGTTCGACGAGCTCAAGGCGATGGTCGCCAACATGTCGGATGACGAGATTTGGCGCCTGAATCGCGGTGGCCACGATCCGCGCAAGGTCTATGCAGCCTACGCCGCGGCCATGCAGCACAAGGGGCAGCCGACGGTGATCCTCGCCAAGACCGTCAAGGGCTTCGGCATGGGCAAGGCCGGTGAAGGCCAGATGGTCACGCACCAGCAAAAGAAACTCTCCGACGACGATCTGCGACATTTCCGCGATCGCTTCAACATTCCGGTTTCGGACGAGGAAATCGCGCGGCTACCGTTCTGCAAGCCCGGCGAAGACGGCGAGGAGCTGAACTATCTGCGCTCGCGTCGTATTTCTCTCGGCGGCTATCTGCCGGCCCGGCGCCGCTCGGCAGCGCCGCTCGTCGTGCCGCCGCTCGAGACTTTCAAGCCGCTGCTCGAGAGCAGCGAGGGCCGCGGCATCTCGACCACCATGGCGTTCGTGCGCATGCTGACCACGCTGCTCAAAGACAAGCAGATCGGTCGGCATATCGTGCCCATCGTTCCGGACGAGGCGCGTACCTTCGGCATGGAAGGGCTCTTCAGGCAGGTCGGAATCTATTCTTCGGTCGGTCAGCTCTACACGCCGCAGGATGCCGATCAGCTCATGTCCTATCGTGAGGACAAAAAAGGTCAGATCATCGAAGAGGGCATCAACGAAGCGGGCGCGATGTGCTCGTGGATGGCCGCAGGTACGGCTTATGCCAACCACAACGTCAACATGGTGCCGTTCTACATCTTCTACTCGATGTTCGGCTTCCAGCGAGTGGGCGATTTCATCTGGGCAGCGGGCGATCTGCAAACCCGCGGTTTCCTGCTCGGGGCAACGGCTGGTCGCACTACGCTCGCGGGCGAGGGCCTGCAACACCAGGACGGACACAGTCAGTTGCTGGCGGG
>RGYP01000071.1 GCA_010031985.1 Gammaproteobacteria bacterium | reverse complement strand
TCTCGCGACCACCCGCGAGCCAGGCGTGGGTGTCGGTGACGAGCTTGCGCTCGGCGTCGTTGCGCGGCGAGCGCTCGAAGCCGAGTACGTTGACGGCGGGCGCGTCGAGTTCCAGCGACAACGTCGCGCCATCGAGGGCGATGTTGAACGTCACCGCGCCGTGCTCGTGTTTGCCGTGTTCGTGCTCGAGCGTGTCGTTCTCGCTGGCAAGCACTCGGGAAACCGCGAGCGCTGCGATGAGTAGCGCGCCCCAGAGCGCCATCCAGACCGGGTTTAACCGGCGCGTCGCAACGTCGGGGCGGCGATTCGGGCGGAGTCTGCGTTGGGCACGATGGACGATGGTCATGGGCGGATTTCCTCGAGCTTCGAGTCGTGGAGTTTACCGTGCAGATCAGAACTTCAGTTGCAGGCTGAGTGAGACATGTCTTGCGGCCAAAGGTGCCACATCTTTGAGCGGTGAGGCGTGACGACGCATCTCTTCGTCGAGCAGATTCACGCCGCGCAGTATCCACAGGATATCGGTTCCGGCAGCAGGCGGGCGATACGCGACTTCCGCGTTGACGGCGGTGAATCCAGCGGTCGTGGTCTCGCCGGCGGCAACTGCGGACTGCGAGTCGTGCCAGATGGCTTCGATGCCCACGCGCAGCGGTCCGCGGGTTACGGCGGCCTCCGCGCCGAATCGACGCGGCGGAATCTGCGGCAGTGGCTGGCCTGCATCGTCGCGCGCTCGCACGTAATCCCCAAAAATACGGATTCCCAAATCGCCCGTGGCGAGGCTTGCCAGTCGATCGTGGCTCCAGTCGAACTCGGTGCCGGTAAATCTTGCGCCGATTCCAGCGAACCCGACGACAGGTAGATCAGACTCGATTTGACCGGTGGGCAGCGCGGCAATGTAGCGATCGTATTCGGCCACGAAGACGCCGACGCTGCCATGCCAGCCGGAGTTGTCGCGGCGACGCAGCGCGAGATCCGCAGTCAGACCACGCTCGACACCGAGCTTCGCATCACCGATCTCGAAGCGCTGCAAGGCGAGGTGCGGACCGAACGCGTACAGCTCGGTGGCGGTCGGATGTCGTTCGGTCGAGGTGAGTTGCAGCGCCGCTCCCCAGCGATCGGTGAAGTCCCACAGCAGTCCGAGCGAGCCGTTTCGGGCGTCATCGAGGTAATCTTTGGGCAGTGTGCCGCTCTCGATCGAGGCCAGCCTGGCGACTTCGATACGCTGTCGCTCCATACGCAGACCCGCTTCGAGCACGAGAGTGCCCGCCGCCGAGCCGATCAAAGAAAAATCGCCGAAGACGAAGGCGCCGAGGGTTTTGGTGAGCGATGCCGGCAGGAAAGCTTCGTCACCTGCGGCGTCGAAATCGAGTTCGCGCCACTGCATACCGGCGATCCATCGTCCCTCGCGCTCCGCGCTCAGGCGCAGCTCGCTGCCCGTCTGTGCGTAGCGAGTACCGATGTCCTCGCCCTCGAGTTCGGCGTGCCCGTAATCGTTGCGCGCCGCGCGAATTCGGATCAAATCGGCGAGACCGTCGAGTCGCCACTCCCCGGCGATGTCCAGTCGTCGCTGTTCGAGCGCGAGGCGAACGGTCGCGTGCGCCTCGCCGTGTTCTGGGTCGTGATCCCCGGCCTCGGCAGGCCCGCCGTCGGCATGAGCGGCAGAGACCCCCGCCGGTAAGCCGTAGTCGCTGCGCAGTTCGCTGACCGAGAGTGCGAGGGCGAAGCGGTCGCCGGTCCAACCGAGGCCCGCGCTTGCACCGCGGGCGTTACCCGAGGAATTTTGCAGCTTGCCCTGCGGCGTATTCAAATCAGCGGCACGCGAGTGATGCATGTCGCCATTGAATTGCAGGTGCTCGCCCCCCTGCCCATTGAGACTGACGACCACGCTGCGCTCGTTCGCTGCGGTATCGGCACGTGCCTGAACCTCGCCCATCAGCGCACGGGCGGGGCGCGACAGCGAGAGGCGAGGCGTGATCACGTTGATGGCGCCAGCGGCTGCTGCGGAGCCGAACAGCAACGCGGCGGGACCGCGGATGATTTCGATACGCTCGGCCAGCAGCGGTTCGATGCCGACTGCGTGATCATCGGAGAGCGCAGCCGCATCGAAGGTGTCGGCACCGTCCACGAACGTTTGTACGCGCAGCCCGCCTTGACCGCGAATGATGGGACGGCTCGCAATGGGTCCGAAAGACGATGCGGAAACGCCCGGCTGCTCGGCGAGCGTCTCGCCGAGGCTGCCCTTGAGCACGGCGACGAGGTCGTCGCCGCCAACCACGGAGGCCGACTGCGCCGTCGAGAAAGGATCGCGGCGCAGCGGGGTGGCGGTGATCACGATTTCGTCCAAGTCGTCGATCTGGGATGTCGACTGGGCTGCCGCATGGCCGCCGAATGCATTCGACAGGCAGAGCAACAACACGGGCGCGGGGCTACCCACGCCGGAGAATCGGGATTTGGGCACAACGAGGGCCTTCACTAGCAGCGAATATCACAAATGATACTATATAACATAATGAGATATAAGGGGGCGGCAAAGTCGGCGCGTCGGAGTACCGCGCAGACCCGGCGGCTCGCGGATAATCCTTAGCCCACCGCATGAAACTCGCCCTCGACAATTTTGGCGCGCACCTGAAGCAGGCCGTGCAACGCCGTCAGCTCGCCGCCACCTATTTGGTGTCGGGCGATGAAGATTTACTCGTCTCCGAGGCCTGCGATGCCATTCGTGCTGCGGCCCGGCAGACGGGCTATACCGATCGCGAGGTGCATTTTCCGGAACGTAATGCCGATTGGTCAGACATCCTCGCCTCAGCGGGCTCGCTGTCGCTGTTCGGCGATCGGCGCGTGATCGAGCTCCGTTTCTCGGGGAAAGCCGGCAAGGAAGGCGGCGCTGCACTGCAGTCGCTGATCGCTCGCGAGGGCGACGACATCCTGCTGCTTTTGATCACGCCGCGTCTCGACGTCGCCGCGCAGAACACGGCCTGGGTCAAGGCCGTGGAGGCCAAGGCTGCCTGGCTGCCGATTTGGGAAGTCGGTCCGCGACAGCTCGAGGGTTGGTTGTCGCAGCGTCTGCGTGCTGCCGGACTCGAGCCCACCGCCGACGCGGTCACGCTGCTTGCGGCGCGCGTCGAGGGCAACCTGCTCGCCGCGCAGCAGGAGATCGAAAAGCTCAAATTATTGGTACCGGCGGGTCGACTCGATGCGGCCGCAGTTCTGACCGCAGTCGCTTCGAGCGCACGCTACGACGTCTTTGCGCTCGGCGAGGCGGTGGTCACGGGCGATGCGGCGCGTGCACTGCGTATTCTCGCGGGTTTGCGCGGTGAGGGTACGGAGCCCACGCTCGTGTTGTGGGCAATCACCCGTGAGTTGCGAAATCTTTGGTCGATGAAGCAGGGCGATGATCCCGCACGACGACCGGGGCCGCGTCTGACTTCGGCACAGCTTGCCGCACTCGAACGAGCCCGGCCGCGCGCGGCGCGTTTGCCGTTCGCCAGGCTGTCATCGAGGGCGCTGCGTGCCGATCGCATGATCAAGGGTCGACTGGCCGGCGACCCCTGGGACGAATTGACCTTGCTCTGTGCCGAATTTTGCGGGTTGCGTCCGGTTCGATGAGCGCAGTGCCCGCAGACAAAGACGCGCCGATCGGAATCTTTGGTGGCACCTTCGATCCAGTGCATGTCGGACATCTGCGCACCGGCTACGAATTGATGCGTGCACTGCGGCTTGCCGAACTGCATTGGATTCCGGTGGGTAACCCCGGTCATCGCGACCCGCCACTCGCCTCAGCCGAACTGCGTCTCGAGATGTTGCGGGTGGCGATTGCCGGCCAGCCGGGGTTCGTGCTCGATGACCGCGAGATCAGACGCGGTGGCGTGAGCTACACGATCGATACTTTGAGCGAGTTGCGTGAGGCGTATCCGCAGCGTCCACTATGTCTGTTGCTCGGCATGGATGCCTTTGCGGGTTTTACCTCGTGGCATCGATGGCAGGAGATTTTTGCCGTGGCGCACGTCGTCGTCGCGCATCGACCGGGTTGGCAAGCGCCGATCAGCGGGCCGCTCGCGGCGTTACTCGCCGAGCGTGGGGTCGCCGACGTGGCCACGCTGCACGAGCGCCGAGCGGGCTGCGTTCACGTGCGCAAGGTCACGCCGCTCGAGATTTCTTCGACCGACCTGCGCGAACTTCTGGTGAGCGGCGGCGACCCGCGGTTTCTCGTGCCGGAGCCCGTCCGCAGCATCATCGTCGAGTCGGAATGTTATGCTCTCGCTCATGAACGAACGCAAACCCGGCGCTAAGCCCGTCCGCAAGACTGCAGCAAAATCCGCGCGCAAAACCGCCTCTCGCGCGCCGGCCCCGGGCAAGCCACGCAAGCCGCCCACCGCCAAGCCAACACAAGCCAAGCATCGACGTCCCGCGGCCGTGCCGCCCGCGCTGCCCGTCGTGCAAGCGGCGCTCGCCGACATGAAGGCGGTCGACGTGCGGGTGCTCGACGTGCGGGGCGTGAGTGACGTTGCCGATTTCATGGTGATCGCGAGCGGCACGTCGGACCGGCACCTGCGATCGATTGCCGATCGCGTGGTGCAGATGGTCAAGGCGGCCGGTCAGCGACCGCTAGGCGTCGAGGGCGAGCAGCAGGGTGAGTGGGTGCTGGTCGATTTGCCGGACGTCATGGTGCACGTGATGCTGCCCCGAACGCGCGAGTTCTATCAGCTCGAAAATCTTTGGGACGTACCACGTCCGGCCGCGCGCGGCCGCGCCTGAGGGCGCGTCGTCCGCCAGCGAGTTGTCGATGCGGCTGCGCATCATCACGGTCGGCGCGAGACAGCCGGGCTGGGTCGACGAAGCCGTTGCCGACTACCTGCGTCGCTTCAAATCACCTTGGCGAGTGGAGCTGCTCGAGATCGAAGCGGCATCACGCAGTGCTGCGCGCAGTGCCGAGACCGCGGTGCAGCGCGAGGGTGAGCGCGTGCTTGCCGCCTTGCGTGATCGCGAGCGGGTCATCCTGCTCGATGAGACCGGAAAATCTTTGAGTACGCGTGAGCTTGCCGGCAAGTTAGAGGACTTGGCGCGCGAGACGCCCGATCTGGCCTTGCTCATCGGTGGCCCCGATGGCCATGCGGCCGCAGTACGCGCGCGCGCGGCGGCGAGTTGGTCGCTGTCGCGGCTCACGCTGCCGCATGGACTCGCGCGAGTGCTGCTCGTCGAGCAGCTCTACCGTGCGCATACTTTGGCGAGTGGCCATCCCTACCACCGTGACTGAGGCGAACCGAGCCGTGATTTGTCTGGCCTCGGCGTCACCGCGTCGACGCGAGTTGCTGCAGCAAATCGGCGTGCCGCACATCGTGCAGCCAGCCGATCTCGACGAGCGCGCGCTGCCCGGCGAAGCGCCTGCGAGCTACGTCGAAAGATTGGCGCGTGCGAAGGCGGAGTGGGTCTACGCCGATCGACAGCGGCGCGGCGCGATGAATTTGCCGGTGCTGGGTGCCGACACCACCGTGACCCTCGAGGGCCTGCTGCTCGGCAAACCTGCTGACGAGCCAGCGCTGATTGCAACGCTCGCGCGACTCTCGGCCCGTACTCACGAGGTGCTCTCGGCGGTGGCGCTGGTAATGAGCTCGGGCACGCGCTCGGTCGTGTCGCGAACTCGCGTGACGTTCCGCAAGATCAGCGAGGCCGAGGCGAGGCGTTACTGGGCGAGTGGCGAGCCGCGCGACAAGGCGGGTGGCTATGCCATTCAGGGGCGGGGTGCCGTGTTCGTCGAGCACATCGAGGGCAGTTATTCCGGCGTCATGGGTTTGCCGCTGGCCGAGACTGCCGTCTTGCTGGTCGCAGCCGGCGTGGGCGTATGGCACTCTGGGGCATGAGCGCGGAAATCCTCATCAACATCGCACCCCGCGAGACGCGCGCCGCGCTGCTCGAGGGCGGGGTGCTGCAAGAGGTGTTCGTCGAGCGCGCGAGTCGCCGCGGCCTCGTGGGCAACGTCTACAAGGGGCGGATCACGCGCGTGTTGCCCGGCATGCAGGCGGCATTCGTCGAGCTCGGTCTCGCGCGGACGGCTTTTTTGCACGTCAACGACATCGTCAGCGAGGGTGCGCAGTTCGATGCGCAGCACGTGGCCGCGGCGGGCACCTCGGGTGGACCCTCAGGGCTACCCTCGGCGGTCCGTGACGAAGTCGTCGACATCCGGCGTCTCGTCAATCAGGGTGACGACATCGTCGTTCAGGTCGTCAAGGATCCGATGGGCGCCAAGGGAGCGAGGCTCACGACCTTCATTTCTTTGCCGTCACGCTATCTGGTCTTCATGCCGCGTGGTCGCGGTATCGGCATCTCGGCAAAAATCGAAGACGAGGCCGAGCGACAGCGCCTGCGCGACACCATGCAGCAGATCGTCGGCGACACGCATCCCGGCGGTTACATCGTGCGTACCGCAGCCGAGGGCATAGACGAAAAACTGCTAGCCAATGATCTTGAGTACCTCGAGCGCTTGTGGCGGCACGTGCGCGAGCGCTCGTTGCGTGCTGCGGTCGGCGAGCTCGTGCACGAGGACCTGCCGCTCGCGCTGCGCGTACTGCGCGATGAGCTCGGCCGTGGCGTCGAGCGCGTACTCGTCGACGACGAGCCCGAACTCGCGCGCCTGCAGCAGTTCGTTCGCGACTTCACGCCGGCCCACGCGCCCCGTCTCGAATGGCACGCTGGGCCTCGCCCCATCTTCGATCTGCATGGTGTCGAGGAGGAGATCAATCGCGCTCTCGAGCGCAAGGTTTCTTTGAAGTCGGGCGGCTACCTGGTCATCGACCAGACCGAGTCGATGACGACCATCGACGTCAACACTGGCGGCTTCGTCGGTCACCGCAATCTCGAGGACACCATCTTTCGCACCAATCTCGAGGCGGCGGTGGCGATCGCGCGACAACTGCGGCTGCGTAATCTCGGCGGCATCATCATCATCGACTTCATCGACATGGTCGACGAGGCCCATCGCGAGCAGGTTCTCGCCGCGCTGCGGCAGTCGCTCGCGGGTGATCATGCACAGACCCAGGTGGCGCCGATCTCGCCGCTGGGACTCGTCGAAATGACGCGCAAGCGCACCCGCGAGAGTCTCGAGCATCTGCTTTGCGAGAACTGCCCGACCTGCGAGGGTCGCGGCTCGATCCGCTCCGTCGAGACGGTTTGCCAGGATATCTTCAGAGAAATCCTCCGTCAGGCGCGCCAGTTCGACAGCCGCGAATTGTTGGTACTCGCCCATCAGGACGTGGTCGAGTGTCTGCTCGGCGACGAGTCACCGGTACTCGCGGAACTCGAAAGCGACATCGGTCGACCCATTCGGCTGCAGGCCGAAGCACTGTACGAAGTGGATCGTTACGATGTCGTCCTCGCCTGACATGACCTCGCCTTCAAAGCCCTTGCCGACGATGCGGGACACACCCACGGTTGCTGCCTTGCAGATGACGAGCGGCCCCGACGTTGCGAGCAATCTCGCCACTGCCGACCGTTTGCTGCGCGTGGCCGCCGATGCCGGTGCCTGCGTCGCCGTGTTGCCCGAGAACTTTTCCTGCATGGCAATGCGGGACACCGATCGGCTCGCCATCGCCGAGGATGACGGTCGAGGTCTCGCGCAAGATGCCATCGCAGCACTCGCGGCCCGTCTCAAGATTTGGGTGATCGCCGGGACGATCCCGCTGCGGGTTCCGGGTGAGCGTCGCGTCGGTGCGGCCTGTTTGGTGTTCGACGCGGCGGGTGAGCGTCGCGCGCGCTACGACAAAATTCATCTGTTCGATGTCGACGTTCCGGGTCGCGGCGAGGCGCATCGCGAATCGGCCAATTTTCGGCCGGGTAGCGAAGTGGTAGCCGTGGACACGCCCGCGGGGCGGGTTGGACTCTCGGTGTGTTACGACCTGCGTTTCCCCGAACTTTATCGGCGCCTGAGCGCCGACGGTGCCGACTGGTTCGTGGTGCCCGCAGCGTTCACCGTGCCGACCGGACGTGCGCATTGGGAGGTGCTGTTGCGCGCCCGTGCTACGGAAAATCTGGCTGGCGTGGTCGCGCCGGGGCAAAGTGGCTTTCATGCGAGTGGACGCGAGACCTACGGC
>RGYP01000008.1 GCA_010031985.1 Gammaproteobacteria bacterium | reverse complement strand
TATTACGCATGAATATGCACAATACGCGCACTTTTATGCAAACCGACCTGCACCAGTCCGATCGTCGAAGCGCCATCCTGCGCCTGCTGCGCGGTGCCGCCGTGCGCAGACAAGGCGAGCTCGTCGACCTTTTGAAGCGCGAGGGGTACGAGGTCACCCAGTCGTCGATCAGTCGCGACCTGCGGGATCTCGGCGTGCTGAAGGCCGGCGGACGCTACCTGCCGCCCGATGCCAATCAGCGGGCGCTCGACGATTTCGGCACGCTGCGGCAATTCGTACGCGGCGTCGCGACCGCAGGCAACGCGCTGACGGTGCTGCGCACCACAGTCGGTGCCGCACAAAGCGTGGCGATCGCCATCGACAAGGCCGACTGGCCAGAGATCGTCGGCACCATCTCGGGCGACGACACCATATTCATCGCCACCGATACCGCGGCGGCGCAGGCGGCCGTGGTCACGCGTCTGCGCGAGCTCTTCCGCGTCTGACGAATTCGCAGTCAAGGATTCCCCATGTCGCAGCCCATCGTCCTCGCCTATTCCGGCGGTCTAGACACCTCTTTCCTCGTACCGTGGCTGAAGGAGCAATACCAGCGGCCGATCATCACGGTCACCGTGGATACGGGCGGCATCGACGCCGCCGCCGCAAGGACGCTCGAGGAGCGCGCGCTTGCGCTCGGTGCAAGCGCGCATCACCAGATCGATGCACGTGCCGATTATTTTGAGCAGGTACTGCGCTTCCTGATCATCGGGAACGTGCGACGTGGCCAGCTCTATCCGCTCTGCGTCGGCGCCGAGCGGGTGATGCAGGCTCAAAAAATCGCGCTGATGGCGCGTGAGCTCGGTACCGGCAGCATCGCCCACGGCTGCACGGCGGCCGGCAACGATCAGGTGCGCTTCGAAGTAGCGCTGCGCACGCTGGCGCCCGAACTCGAAGTCATCGCACCGGTGCGCGACCGGCACTTCAAGCGCCAGGAAGAACTCGAATTCCTGCAGAGCCGAAAGCTGCCGGTGCCCCCATTCGGCGCCGCCTATTCGATCAATCGAGGTCTTTGGGGCGTGAGCATCGGCGGCAAAGAAACGCTGACTTCTCAGGGCAGTATTCCCGATGATGCCTGGGTACTCTCCAAAGACGCCTTCAGCAAACCGCGATCCGCGGAACGCCACGTGCTGCATTTCGAACGCGGCGTACCCTGCGGACTCGACGGCAACAAGATGTCTCCGGTCGAGGTCATCGAGACACTGGAATCACTGGCTGGGCCATTTGGCATCGGCCGCGGCATCCATCTCGGTGACACCATCATCGGCACCAAGGGCCGCGTTGCCTTCGAGGCGCCGGCCGCTGAAGTACTGCTCCACGCCCACCGCGAGCTCGAAAAACTCGTGCTCACCGCACGCCAGCAGCGAATCAAGGAAATGCTTGCTGGACCGTATGGCGACTGGCGCGGCAGCATCGAGCCACCACGAGACGCAGGGGACTGCAAAGAAATGAGAACCATCGTCGTCGACAAAATCGCTTCCATCACCCAAGCCTGCGGTCTCGGTCAGGAGGTACGCATCGCGACCGACAACCTGCCCTCGGAAGAGGGCGTGGTGGTCGTGGTCGAGATTCTCAATAACAAGTCGGGCTACAACACGCTCGAGCTCACCAGCGGTCGCATGGCCAAGGTCAACAAAGGCGACATCGTCGTGGGTGCGCTCGGGCACCGCAAAGCGCTCTTTGGCTACTCGGGCCATGTTCCGGAAAAACTCGCGGCGGGCGACGTCATCCAGATGCTCAACATCGGTGGCGTACTCGGGATCTGCGACTCCGCGAACCCCGACAAGGGCAAACCCTTCGATTGTCGCGTCCTCGGCGTGGTGCTCACCTTTCCCTATCTCGGTGAGCGCATCGGTGTGCCGGCGCGCGCGGGTTATCGCAAGCTCGACTTCGGTGCAGCGCTCGATTCCCAGGGCGTACCCGTAGTGGCGCTCGCAGGAACCTGCATGGAAGCCGGCAAAACCGCCGCCGCCTGCGCCATGGTGAGCCGCATGCGTCATCGTGGCCTCGTCGTCGACTGCTTCAAGGCGACCGGTGTTTCGCTGCGACGCGACATCCTCGCCATGGAAGATGCCGGGGCGCGCAACTCGATGATCTTCACCGATCTCGGCGTGATCACCACCACTCGCAGCGTCGGTCCCGCGCTCACGCGAACCATGATCACCGAGATCGCGGCAAAGAAACCCGACGTCATCGTCTTCGAACTCGGCGACGGCATTCTCGGCACCTATGGCGTCGACGCCATTCTCGACTGCGCGGACATTCGCCGGGCCCTGACCGGCGTCGTGCTCTCGGCGAACGATCCGGTCGCCGCCTGGGGTGGCGTCAAACTTTTGCGTGAACGTTTCAGTGTCGAGCCTTGCGCCGTCACCGGCCCGGCCACGGACAACGCCGTCGGCGTCGACATCATCCGCGAGCAGATGAAGGTGCCTGCTTTCAATGCACTGACCGACGGAGCAGCGCTCGGTGACTGCGTGATCGATGCAATCGGTCTCGGCGCACGCTTCCCGGTGGTGGCTGCCTCGTGAGCCGAGTGCCGACATTGATCCTGGGCGGTACCGGCTACGTGGCCGGTGAGCTGCTGCGGCTCGTTGCTCTGCATCCGCAGCTGGAGATTGCAGGCGTGATGTCAGACTCGCAGCCGGGCGAGTCCGTCGCCAAGGCTTTTCCACACCTCGCGCCAGTGCTCGGCGATCTGCGTTTCATGTCCGAGAGCCATCTCACGAAACTCGTCGCGAACCTGCCGGTCAGCGCACTTTTTTCGGCAGCCCCGCATGGTGTGAGCGCTGCGCTGATCGATCGCCTGTTGAAAGCGGCCGAATCCGCTGGCACCCGACCGCGGGTCGTCGACATCTCCGCGGATTATCGTTACGACACCGCCGAAGCCTACGCCGCCGTTTACAAGCACGAACATGGCGCGCCGTCACGGATCAAAGATTTCACCTGTGCGGTACCCGAGCATCTGGCGGCATCGCCGACACCGCACGTAGCGCACCCTGGCTGCTTCGCCACCGCGACCCTGCTCGCGAGCGTGCCACTGCTATCACTCGGTCTCGTATCAGCAGGTCTCGCGGCGCCGACGTTGTTCGTAAGTGGCGTCACCGGCAGCACGGGTTCCGGGCGCAAGCCCGTCGATGGCACTCACCACCCGACGCGACACAGCGATCTCTACTCCTACAACGCCCTCGTGCATCGGCACGTTCCCGAAATCACGGCTTGTGCCGCGGCAGCGAGCGGTGTCACGGCCGACTTCGCCTTCGTGCCGCACTCGGGGCCGTTCGCACGCGGCATCCATGTCACCGTGCAAGCGGCGTTGGCCGCGCCGCATGCAGGCCTCGATACGAAGACCCTGCTCGACCAGCTACGCAGCTTTTATGCCGCAGCGCCATTCGTGCGCGTGCTCGATAGCGCGCCGCGCGTCAAGGATATCGTCGCCAGCAACTATGCCCATCTGCACGCGACCAGCAATGGCCGTACCGTCGCCGTGATGTGCGTGGTGGACAACCTCAACAAGGGCGCCGCCGGCGGTGCCGTGCAATGGATGAACCGCCTGCTCGGCCTGCCCGAGACCGCGGGCCTCACGGCGCCTGCCGCCGGTTGGACCTGACACACCGATCAAAGAGAACCTGCCCATGAGCCCCGCCGATCATCTTGCGCCCGTGTTCGCCCAGTACCCCATCGAGGTCGTCGATGCGGAAGGTGTCTGGCTGCACACGCGCGATGGTCGTCGCATCCTCGATCTTTACGGCGGTCATGCGGTCGCTGCGCTCGGCTATCGCCACGCGGGCTGGACTCGCGCCCTCAGCCAACAGGCCGCAGCCTGCAATTTTCAGAGCAACGCCGTGCCCATGGACGTGCGCGCGCGTGCGGCCACGCGACTCACGCGTTTCGCAGGCGGCGCTTTCGACAGCGTGTTCTTCGTCAATTCCGGCGCTGAGGCCAACGAGAACGCACTGCGCATGGCTTTCAAGATGACGCGACGCACGAAAGTCGTCGCCATCGAAGGCGCATTCCACGGTCGCACCGCCGCCGCGGGCGCCATCACTTGGGGTGCAGACAAAAAGTGGTACGAATTTCCTCGCGCGCCCTTCGACGTTGGCTGGGTGCCGCGCCGCGATATCGGTGCCATCGCCGCACAGGTCGACGCCGACACGGCGGCGGTCATCGTCGAGCCCGTGCAGGGCGTGGGCGGCGCCTTCGACATGGGACGCGAGTTCCTCGCTGCGCTACGCGCGCGTTGCGATGAAGTCGGGGCGCTGCTGATCTTCGACGAAGTGCAGATCGGTGTCGGTCGCAGCGGTCAACCGTTTGCCGCCAATTTCTATGACGTGACTCCGGACATGATCACGACCGCCAAGGCGCTCGGCAATGGCTTCCCCTGCGGTGCACTGCTGATGACTCCGCGCGTGACGGCCGCCATCAAGCTCGAGGGACTCGGCACCACTTTCGGTGGCGGACCGATGGCCTGCGCCGTGATAGAGGCCGTCATCGATGCCATCGAGACCGAGGGTCTGCTGGAAAACGTGCGTCGAGTCGCGAAATACCTGCGCGACACCTGCACCGTGGGTCCGGTGACCGGGCATCAGGGCGCAGGATTCCTCCACGGACTGATCACCGCCAAGCCCGCCAAAGAAATTCAAAAGACGCTGCTCGAGCGAAACATTCTCGCCGGCACCAGCGCCGATCCGCACGTGCTGCGCCTGCTGCCGCCTTATACACTCAAAGAAAACCACGTCGACTTGCTGCGCGAGGCCTTGCGCGATCTATGAAACGCTTCCTGGACCTTGCCGATTTCAGTCGCGAGGAGATCCTCGATCTCATCGCGCTCGCCCGTCATCTCGAGTCAAACCCCGAGCCGCGCGCGCTTGCGGGCAAGATTCTCGGCCTCGTGATGTTCAATCCCTCGCTGCGCACGCTGTCGTCCTTTCAAGTCGGCATGATGCGACTCGGCGGCAGTTCTTTCGTCATCACGCCCGGACAGGGTACCTGGCAACTCGAAAGTAGAATCGGCGTGACCATGAATGGCGCGGCAGCCGAGCATGTGCGCGAGGGCTTGCCGGTGCTCGCTTCGTATGCCGACGCGCTAGGCATCCGCGCCTTTGCCGAAGGCAAGGATCTGAAACACGATCTTGCCGAGACCAATTTTCGTGCGATGGCAGCCGTCGTCGACAAACCGCTGATCAACCTCGAGTCGGCGGTCAATCACCCCTGTCAGGCACTCGCCGACTGGAAGACGCTGGAAGATCTCGCCGTGCCGCAGCGTGCGAAGTTCGTGCTCAGCTGGGCGAATCATCCGCGCGTCACGCCCATGGCCGTGCCTGCAGCGACCGTGCACATGGCGGCACACCGCGGCATGGACGTGGTCGTGCTGCGACCCGAGGGTTACGCCCTGCCGCCGGAAATCATGGACAAGGCGCGTGCGGCAGCGGCTGCTTCGGGTGGCAGCGTGCGCGAAACCAATGATCGTGCCGAGGCGCTCGCCGGAGCGCACGTCGTCTACGCCAAAGAATGGGGTTCGACGACCCATTACGGCGATAGCGTCGGCGATGCGGCCCTGCGCGCCGGCCTTGCCGACTGGTGCGTACGCGAAAACTGGTTCGCCACGGCCGTCAAAGATTGCAAGTTCATGCACTGTCTGCCGGTACGTCGCAATGTCGCCGTCGCCGACGAAGTGCTCGATGGTCCGCGCAGCATCGTGCAACGCGAGGCCTACAATCGCCTGCCCGCGCAGATGGCGGTCTTGCACCGCCTGCTTTCGAATGGAGGAACCGAACGATGATCATGCACCGAGCCGACCCTGCAGCCGTCATTCGCGCGCTGCGCAGTGCCGCGCCGTACATCCGGCTCTACAAGGGCAAAACCTTCGTGGTGAAGGCAGGTGGTGGCGTATTCGGCGACGCCGAGGCCACGCGTACGCTCATCGAACAAATTGCCGTGCTGCATTCGCTCGGCATTCGCGTCGTGTTCGTGCACGGTGGCGGTCCGCAGCTCACCGAAGTCACCGAGAAACTCGGCGTGCCGACGCAGATGGTCGAGGGCCGCCGCGTGACCGACGAGCGCTCGATCGACGCCACGGCCATGGTGCTCTCCGGTCTCATCAACACTCGCATCCTTGCTGCCTGTCGCGAACTCGACATCCAGGCGATCGGCCTGAGTGGCGTCGATGCCGGACTGGTGCAAGCGCACAAACGCGCGCCAGTAAAACTGCAAACGGGCGATGCGACCATCGACTACGGCTTCGTCGGCGACATCGATTACATCGACACCGACGTCATCCGCAAGCTGCTCGACAACGGCCTGATGCCGGTCATCTCACCCCTTTCGAGCGACAATTCGGGCACGCTGCTCAACATAAACGCGGACACCGTGGCCTCGGCGATCGGCGCCGCACTCGGTGCCGAGAAACTGATTCTTTGTACGGGAGCGCCGGGCATTCTGGAACGAGTGGAAGACCCTACCTCGGTGATCTCGTACACCGACCTCGCCGGTCTCAAGCGACTGCGCGACGAAAAACGCATCGTCGATGGGATGCTGCCGAAGGCCAAAGCCATCGAGAGCGCCATTCAGGGTGGCGTGAAACGCGTGCACGTCATTTCGTACAAGGCAAGTGATGCAATCCTCGCCGAGGTATTCACCAACGAGGGCACTGGCACATTGGTCGTCGCCGACATCGGCAAGCTCGCGCCGGCGGAGCTCGCTGCGGGTGACGCAGCACGCTCATGACGCGGCTCTGGGACAAGGGCGCACCGCTCGATGAGCGCGTGCTCGTGTACACGGCAGGCGAGGATCACGCACTCGACGAACGCCTGGTGTCTTACGATGCGCGCGCATCGATCGCACACGCGCAGATGCTGCACGATCAGGGTCTGCTCTCGTCCGCAGACTGCGAGGCCATCGAGAGCGGACTCGAAGCCCTCGCCGCGGCGCACGCCCAAGGCGAATGGCGCATCGAACTGGCGGACGAAGACGGGCAGACCGCACTCGAAAAGCGACTGACGGCACGGATCGGTGCCGCCGGAGGTCGCGTGCATCTCGGTCGCTCGCGAAACGATCAGGTCCTCACTGCCCTGCGACTCTACTTGCGCGATGCGACCCTGCAGCTCGCCTCGGGTGCGGAGAGCGTCGCCGCAGCGCTCGATCGACTCTCGCTTCGTCAGGGCGACATCGAACTGCCGGGCTACACGCACATGCAGCAAGCCATGCCGAGTTCGGTGGCGCTGTGGGCAGGCGGCTTTGCCGCCGAGCTGCGGGACGATGCGGCGGGTCTACGCAGCGTGCAGCGTCGACTCGGCAAAAATCCGTTGGGCTCGGCCGCCGGCTACGGCACTCCGGGTTTGCCACTCGATCGCGAGGCCACGCGTGCCGCGCTCGACTTCGACGTGGTGCACGAACCCGTCACGGCGGTACAGTTGTCGCGCGGCAAGGCCGAAGCGCAACTTTTGTTCGAGATCGCACTGCTGATGCAGGATCTCGGTCGCTTTGCCGCCGACGTCTGTCTTTTCTACACGCAGGAATTCGCCTTCCTCGAGCTGCCGGACGAATTCACCACCGGCTCGTCGATCATGCCGCAGAAGCGCAACCCCGACGTGTTCGAACTGCTGCGCGCTCGCACGGCCTCGGCGCACGGCTGCCTCGTCGAAGCACTCGGCATCTTCGCCAAGCTGCCGTCGGGATATCAGCGTGATCTACAACTTTTGAAAGCCCCGCTTTTTCGCGGCATCGATCTCGCGCTGGCGAGCACGGGCATTCTCGTCCCCGCCATCGATGCGATGGCTTTCCGCGCGCAGCACATCGAACTCGACCCAGCCATCCACGCCGCCGAGCGTGCAAACGAACTGGTCGTCCGTGAAGGCATTCCGTTCCGCGAAGCTTATCGTCGAGTCGGTGCGGCGCTCGCGGCCAACCGCGCCGCGCCGCATCAGGACGAGCAGGATCCTTCGTGAGCTTTCAAACCATTCCGTGGCATCACGACGCCACGCTCGAACTGATGAACGAACGCTCGCGCGAAACCATGATGGATGCGCTGGGTATCGTGTTCACGGAGAAGGGTACGGATTTTTTGCGTGGCACGATGCCGGTGAACGCGCGCAGTTGCCAGCCGATGCGGTTGCTGCACGGCGGCGCCTCGGTGGCCTTGGCCGAGACGCTCGCGAGCGTCGGCGCCAACTGCTGCCTCGATCAGACCCATGCCGCCGTCGGCCAAGAGATCAACGCGAATCACCTGCGACCCGCTCTCGAGGGCGAGACGGTGACCGGTACCGCCCGATTGCTGCACGCCGGTGCCCGCAGTCAGGTGTGGACGGTCGAAATCAGCAACGCGCGCGAACAACTCGTCTGCGTGTCGCGCATCACGATGGCCATCATCAAGCGGCGCTGATACGAGCCCCGGGTCACAGACAACAGTCGCCGGGGATGGAACAAACTGCGCTCCGTCGTGTCAAAATAAATCATGAATAACTTTGACCGCGCTCCCGATCCCTCGATGGTCACCTGGACTCACGTCATTTACGCACTGCATGCCCTTTCCGTGCTCATCGGCGTGACCGGAGCTGCGACGATCGTCGGCAGTTTCATCTTTGGCGTCCCGTCCATCGTCGCCGTCGTCATGAACTATGCGCGTCGCCGCGAAGTGCGCGACACCTGGCTCGAGTCGCACTTCTCGTGGCAGATCCGCACCTTCTGGATCGCCTTCGTCGCCAGCGCTTTGGTGTTGGTGTTTTCGGCACCGCTGATGCTGGTACTGGTCGGCTTTGCGACCGCCGCGATCGGCCTATTTCTCATCGGCATCTGGGTGCTCTACCGGGTGCTGCGCGGCTGGCTCGCCCTGCGCGACGCGCGCACACTGCCGACGTGATCCCGCGTAATACCTCATGGCGCCTCGGAGCAGCCTTGCTCGCCGCAACGTGCGCGCTCGCACTCGCCGCCTGCGGCCAAACCGGCGCGCTATACCTGCCCGAGGACAGTGGTCAGGTGATCATTCGCGAGCGCGGCGCCCCTGCGACATCCACCGAAACGCCCCCCGCGCCAGCAAGTACCCCTGCACCGAAGTCGTGATAGGCCAATCGACCGCGCGGTCCGCCGGGCGGTTGACGAGCGGCGTATACTTCGGCCGTCGAAAGAACTCATCACTCAAAAGGATTTGCCCATGAAGTCTGACAAGCTCACTCGCCGTCAGGTACTCGGTGCCTCCGTACTGGGTCTGCCGGCCATCCCGGTCGTCGTCGAAACCGCGTTTGCGCAGGCCAAGCCGGCCGCGGGCGCACTACCTACGCTGAGCCCCACCGAGCCCGCTGCCAAAGCGCTGGGCTACACCGAGGACAGCAAGAAGGTCGACCAAAAAGCCAACCCGAACCACAAGCCCGAACAGCACTGCGGCAACTGCCTGCAGTGGGCCGACAAGGACCGCAAGGCTCCGCTCGCCAAGTGCAATCTGTTCCCGGGCAAGATGGTCAAGAACCCGGGCTGGTGCAAGGTCTACGTGAAGGCGCCGGGCGTCGCCTGATCGGGCCTTCCCGATCTCGCTGATCGCCGCTGATCGTTTTCTCATTCTCCGGGCAGCGTGGCGTGAAGCCGCGCTGCCCGATTTCTTTTTTGCAGGCATCATTGCGTTCGCATGACTGCCTTGCCGCAAAATCCCGACCTCGTCCTGATCGACGGGTCGTCGTATCTCTACCGCGCCTTTCACGCCCTGCCACCGCTGACCAACTCCCGCGGTGAGCCGACCGGCGCCGTGCTCGGCGTGGTCAACATGCTGTTGAAGTTCTTGCGCGAGACGAACCCCGTGCGAATCGCCGTGGTGTTCGACGCACCGGGCAAAACGTTTCGTGACGAGTTGTACGCAGAGTACAAATCGCATCGCCCGCCGATGCCTGACGACCTGCGCTCGCAAGTCGAGCCGCTACTCGAAATCGTGCAGGCGCTCGGGCTGCCACTACTGCGCATCAGCGGTGTCGAGGCGGACGATGTCATCGGTACGCTCGCCAAGCGCACCGCCGACACCGGCGGCACCGTGGTGATCTCGACCGGCGACAAAGATATGTGCCAGCTCGTCGGGCCGCAGATCACGCTGATCAACACCATGAGCGGTAGCATCTACGATCGTGCCGGCGTGAAAGCGAAGTTCGACATCTGGCCCGAGCAGATGATCGATTATCTCGCCCTCGTCGGCGACAGCTCGGACAACATCCCGGGTATCGACAAAGTTGGTCCGAAGACCGCAGCAAAATGGCTTGGTCAATATTCAACGCTCGATAACCTCGTCGCGCATGCCGGCGAGGTTGCCGGCAAAGTGGGCGAAAATCTGCGTGCCGGCCTCGAAACGCTAGAACTCTCTCGACGTCTCGCAACCATCCGCTGCGACGTAGATCTGCCCGACGCAGCGCAAGATCTCGCGCGCAAACCGCAACACGAGGACCAACTGCGCAGCTGGTACACGCGCCTCGAGTTTCAGGCGCTGTTGCGCGGGCTCGGTGGTCCGGCCGAATCGGACGGCACGAACACGGCGACAACTGTGGCGACGACGGCAGCCATACCTGCAAGCTCTGCCGCAGGGGAATCGCAGTCCGATGCGCTCGAGCTGCGCCCCGGAATCGCCGATGCGCCACGCGAATACGAAATCGTGCTCGACATGCCGACGTTCGAACGCTGGTGCCGCGCGCTGGAAGCCGCCGAGCTTTTTGCCTTCGACACCGAGACGACGAGCCTCGATTACATGGCAGCACGCATCGTCGGTATCTCGTTCTGCATCGAACCCGGCAAAGCTGCCTACATACCGCTCACTCACGATTACGTCGGTGTACCGCCGCAGCTAGATCGCGATGCGGTGCTCGCGAGGCTGCAGCCACTGCTCGAGAGCGACCGTCACGCGAAACTCGGGCATCACCTCAAATACGATGCGCACGTGCTTGCCAATCACGGCATTACGCTGTGCGGCATGCGTTACGACAGCATGCTCGAGTCGTACGTCTGGAACAGCGTCGCCACGCGTCACGACATGGATTCGGCAGCGCTGCGCTACCTCGGTATCACCACCATCAGCTACGAAGACGTCGCCGGCAAGGGTGCAAAACAGATTCCCTTTGCACAGGTGAGTCTGGAACAAGCTGGTGAATATGCTGCCGAAGATGCCGATGTCACCATGCGCCTGCATCGTGCGCTGTGGCCGGCGATCGAACGTGAGCCGCTGCTGAAAAAACTGTACGAAGAATTCGAGCAGCCACTGGTGTCGGTGCTGCAACGCATGGAGCATCGCGGCGTTCTGATCGATCGCGAGATGCTACGTGTGCAAAGCAGCGAACTCGCTCGACGCGCCGAAGAATTGAAGCTCGCGGCACACGCCGAAGCCGGCAGTGAGTTCAATCTCGACTCACCCAAACAGCTGCAGCAAATCCTGTTCGAGAAAATGCAGATCCCGGTGCTGCGCAAGACGCCGACCGGGCAGCCCTCGACTGCGGAGGACGTGCTCGAGGAACTCGCCGACTCGTACGCACTGCCAAGACTGATCCTCGACTATCGCAGCATCGCCAAGCTGCGCAGCACCTACACCGAAAAACTGCCGTTGCAGATCAATGCCGAGACCGGTCGAGTGCACACGTCCTACCATCAAGCGGTGGCGCAAACCGGACGGCTGTCATCCACCGATCCCAACCTTCAAAATATTCCGATCCGCACGCCCGAGGGTCGACGCATCCGTCAGGCGTTCATCGCGCCTGCGGGGCACGTGCTGCTTGCGGCGGATTACTCGCAGATCGAGTTGCGCATCATGGCCCACCTCTCGGATGACGCGGGCCTGCGCGGGGCTTTCGCGGCCGACCGTGACGTGCACCAAGCCACGGCCGCCGAAGTATTCGGTGTACCACTCGAAGATGTCAGCGCCGAGCAACGCCGCTCGGCCAAGGCGATCAACTTCGGCCTGATCTATGGCATGTCGGCATTCGGGCTGGCACGCCAGCTCGGCATCGAACGCGGCGCTGCTCAAAGATATGTCGATCTTTACTTCGAACGTTATCCGGGCGTGAAGGCCTACATGGACCGTACGCGCGAGCAGGCGCGGCAGACCGGCTACGTCGAAACCGTATTCGGACGTCGGCTGTATTTGCCCGACATCCGCTCGCGCAATCGCGCGCTGCAGCAATACGCCGAGCGCAGTGCCATCAACGCGCCGATGCAGGGCACTGCGGCCGATCTCATCAAACTCGCCATGATTGCGGTCGACGCGTGGTGCGGTCACGAAGGTAGCGACGACGCACGACTCATCATGCAGGTGCACGACGAACTCGTGCTCGAAGTTCGCACGGAGGCGGTCGCTCGAGTCACTGCGGCCGTCCGCCAGTGCATGGTGGACGCCGGTCGTGGGGCACTACGCGTGCCGCTGAAGGTCGACGTGGGTACCGGCAAGAATTGGGACGAAGCGCACTGAGCATGCTGTTGCTAAGGCGCAACATGTCGCGTCCCAACTAATTGATCGGAAAAGAAATTTATTCTGAACCTTTGCCGGAAGCGCGAGTCTGATCTTCCGAACGCAGCGCGTTCCCCGCTTCTCCTCCCTCCCTGAGCGGGCGCCCGGCCTCAAGACCTGTGCCGGGCTCGTCTGCCCCCGGCCATCGAAAGGTGCCCGGGGGCTTTTTTATCCACGGCGCGATTTTTTCATGGCACGAGTTTACGAAGCAGCAGTCACGTGGCCGCCGCGGCCCAGAGCCCCGCCAACCGCTCGCGCGCCGGCTCGACTCCGAGACCCGAATGGGCCGAAAAAAGCTGCACGGTCGCAATCTCACCCAGCGTTGCGGCAGCCTCGCGCAAGGCCTTCGCCCGCTCGGCCTGGTTCAACTTGTCGGCCTTGGCGAGCAGTACGTGCACGCCGCGATGCCTCGGCTCGGCCCAGTCGATGAGCGCAAGATCCTCGTCCCGCAGCCCGCGTCGAACGTCCACCACCAACATCAAACCCCGCAAGCTCGCCCGCGATCGCAAGGCATCGATCAGGGGCACCCACTTGCGGCGCTCCTCCGGGTTGACGGCCGCGTAGCCGTAGCCCGGCAGATCGACGATCCGATGGTCCGTCTCGAGTTCGAAGTAGTTGAGCAGGCGGGTCTGACCCGGCGTCTTGCTGGTACGAGCGAGTGCCTTGCGGCCAGAGATGGCGTTGATGGCGCTCGACTTGCCGGCGTTGGAACGCCCCGCAAAGGCCACCTCGGCGCCGAGGTCGACCGGGAACTGTGCGGGGGCGGCAACACTCAAGAGGAATTCGGCCTTCGGATATTGCGACACGCGGTTACGCCCCCGAGGGCCCGAAGCAAAGGGCGGTTAGTGTAAACTTTCGCGCCGTGAAAGACGTCCGGAGCCTCGAGAAATGCTGACCGTCAAGACCTTCGCCCCCATCCTCGCCACCGTGCTTCTCGCCGCCGTGCTGACGCCCGCCGCGCAGGCCAAGGGCAATGCCGAAGCGGGTGCCACCAAAGCGGCCGTTTGCACGGCCTGCCACGGGGTCAACGGCAACAGCGTCAATCCCGAATGGCCGAATCTCGCCGGGCAAAACGCGCGCTACATCGAAGAGCAGCTGCGTTTGTTCCGCGCCGGTCACCGGAACAACATGGTGATGTACCCGCTCGCGATGGCGCTCACCGATGAGGACATCGCCGATCTCGCGGCGTATTTCTCTACCCAGACGCCAAGTGGCCAGGAAGCCGACGCTGCCAACTACAAGACGGGCGAAGCGCTCTATCGCGGCGGCGATCGCACGCGCGGAATTCCTTCGTGCACGTCGTGCCACGGCCCGGTGGGCCTCGGTAATCCTGGCTCGGGTTTTCCGGCCCTGCGCGCGCAGCATTCCACGTACACGCTCAAACAATTGCTCGATTACGCGGCTGATCAACGCTACGTCGACATCGCCACCAACACGCCGACCAAGTCACGCAACGGCCACATGATGAGTTCGATCGCCAAGCGCTTGAACGACGACGACAAGAAAGCGCTCGCCAGCTACATCCAGGGGCTGCGCTGATGCGTCTCGCTCGCAGCAGTTTCATCGCACTCCTCGGTGCAACGCTGCTGCTCGGCGTTGCCGCTCCGACCGCCCACGCACAGGACGCGCCGGCCACCGACGGTCGCTGGCAGGAAGGTCGGCATTACCGCCGCATCAGCCCGGCGATACCCACCAACGTCGCTCCCGGGAAGGTCGAAGTTCTCGAGATCTTCTGGTACGGCTGCAGCCACTGCTACTCGCTCGACCCATTCCTCGAAAGCTGGAAGAAAAACGGCAAGCCCGCCAACGTGGAGTTCGTACGCGTACCCGTGACCTGGAACGCCGGCGCGAAGCTTCATGCGCGTCTCTTCTACACCTTGCAGGCACTCAAGCAAGACGAGCGTCTGCACACCAAAGTATTCGACACCATTTTCCGTGGCGGCAACGGACTGCTCGGGCGCGACGAAGAGTCGACCTTGCCGGTGATGGTGGCTTGGGCCAAACAGCAGGGCATTCAGGAAAAAGCCTTCACCGACGCCTGGAACTCGATGTGGGTGAACACCAAGCTGCGGCAGGCCGATGAACTCGTGCGTCGCTACCGCGCAGAGGGTACGCCCTTCATGGCGGTGAACGGCAAGTTCTCGACCGACGTCGGCATGGCGGGCGGCGTGCCGCAGATGCTCGGCCTGATCAACGATTTGGCTAAGGCGGAGAAGGCTCGCTGAGCCTCTCGCGCGCGACTCCGGACCGGCGCGCGTGATTCTCTACTTCAGATGGGATGCAGTCGGCCTGCACGGCGAGACCGTGCATGGTGCGACCGCGGTACCCGAAGACGCGCTTTGGATCGACCTGCTCGAGCCTACTGCGGCCGAAGAGTCACGGATCGAGCAGTTTTTGCGCATCGACGTGCCGACTCGCGAGGAGATGCGCGAGATCGAAGCGTCGAACCGCTTTTATCAGGAAGGCGACGTCCTCTACATGACGGCGACCGTGGTCACCAAGCTCGACACCCCCCGACCCGAGAATAGCCAGATCACGTTCATCCTGACCCCCGAGCGTTTGATCACCAATCGCTACGTCGATCCCCTGCCCTTCCGTCGCTTCATCGCCTACGCGGATCGTCACCCGGCGCAGTGCAACTCGGCGGCGGCGATCCTTGCTGGCCTGCTCGAGGCCATGGTCAATCGAATTGCCGACGTGATCGAGCGGACGACCGACGAGATGGACGCCCTCTCCGCCGAAGTCTTCGGCGCGCCCAGCAACGGACGGCGCCGCGATCGTGATTATCGAGCGATTCTCGAGCGGGTCGGACGCAACGGCGATCTGAACTCCAAGGCACGCGAGACGCTCGGTAGCCTCGCGCGTTTGGTGGGATTTCTGCAGCAGGCGAACGGCATCCGACTCGAGGACGACGTCAAAAGTAGACTTCAGTCCGTTCTGCGTGACGCCGAGCAACTGAGCAACCACGCGGCGTTCATGAGCAACAAGGTGCAATTCCTGCTCGATGCCACGCTCGGCATGATCAACATCGATCAGAACAACATCTTGAAGATTTTTTCGGTGGCAACGGTCGTGTTGCTGCCGCCCTCGGTGATCGGCGCCATTTTCGGCATGAACTTCGATGTCATCCCGACCTCGCATGCAGCCTGGGGGTTCTGGGGCGCGCTCGGCATCATGGCGATCTCGGCGATCGTCCCCTTCATGTACTTCAAGCAGCGAGGATGGCTGTAGGCTAAGGCTGCACTAATCATCCGGGCGGGCGAGCGCTCTGCAGAAAATCCATTAGAATTTATCGGGTGCGCCAGCGCACTCAAGGTCAGGACATCCAGCCCATGACGTTCGTTTTTTTGCGGGTTTCGCGCGGTATCGCGCTTGCACTGATGGCCTCGATGATCGTTGCTGCCTGCGGTGGTGGCGGCGGCGGCTCCGGTGCCAGCACCGGCGGTAATACCGGTGGCACCACGGGTGGAAGCACCGGCAGCTCGGCTCCGGGTTCGCCGACCGGCATCACCATCGCCACCGGCAACGGGACGCTGACCGTAAGCTTCACGGCACCCGGCAGCAGCGGTTCATCCGCCATCATCGATTACACAGCCTCTTGCACGGGCGGCGGCGCGACGCGCACGGCGACCGGCACCTCGAGTCCGTTGACGGTGACCAACCTCAGCAACGGGACCAGCTACAGCTGCTCCGTCACGGCACGCAATGCGGTGGGTAGCAGCGCGGCATCGAACGCGGTCACGGGTACTCCCGTCAACAACACCGCGGCGGCCTGCAGCCTCGCCGATCGGCAAAACTTCGTCGTCGCGCAGCTCAACGAGTGGTACCTCTATCCCGAGACGCTGCCCACCAACGTCAATGTCGCCAACTATTCTTCGGTCGACGCCCTGATCAGCGCCATGACCGCCACGGCGCGTGCGCAGAACAAGGACCGTAACTTCACCTACATCACGTCGGCCTCCGAGGAAGACGCCTACTTCAACTCCGGCGCCACGGCAGGCTTCGGCATTCGTCTCGGCTACGACTCGACGGCGCGCCGCGTGTTCATCCTCGAGTCGTTCGAGGGTACGCCAGCCCTCGCCGCCAACATCGACCGCGGCGACGAGCTCACTGCCATCGGCACCTCGAGCAGCACCATGCGCCTCGTCTCCGATATCTTTGCTGCCGAGGGCGCACAAGGCGTCTCGAACGCGCTCGGACCCAGCACCGCGGGAACGACCCGCGTACTACGCATTTTGCGCGGCACCACTTCGCGCGAGGTAACCGTTGCCAAAGCCGACTACTCGATCGAACCCGTATCGAGCCGCTACGGCGGGCGCATCATCACCGATGCCGGCAAGCGCTACGGCTACATCAACCTGCGCACGTTCATCAGCACGGCCGACAACCGCTTGCGCGAAGAAATCCTGAAGTTTCGCGAAGCGGGGATCACGGAAATCATCGTCGACTTCCGTTACAACGGGGGTGGACTGGTCTCGACCGGCAACCTGATGGGCGATCTGCTCGGTGGCAACCGACAGACCAGCGAAATTTTTTCGCAGCTGACGTTCCGCCCCTCGAAATCGGCCAATGACTCGATCAAGCGTTTTGCACCACAAAGCCAATCGGCTTCGCCCACCAAGCTCGCCTTCATCACCACGAGTTCTTCGGCCTCGGCCAGCGAGCTCGTGGTCAATGGCTTCATTCCGTTTTTCAACGACAAACTCGCCCTGATCGGCAGCAACACCTATGGAAAACCCGTGGGTCAGATTGCTCGCGACAACGCTGCCTGCGACGATCGACTGCGCATCGTCGCCTTCACCACGCGCAACTCGGCAAACTCCGATGCCTACTTCAACGGTCTCGCCGAAGCGGTGAAGGCAAGCTGCCGCGCCAACGATGACTTCACACAACCACTCGGCACCGCGGGCGAGGCGTCGACGCGACAAGCTCTCGATTGGTTGCAGG
Source organism: Gammaproteobacteria bacterium (assembly GCA_010031985.1). Classification (GTDB taxonomy): domain Bacteria; phylum Pseudomonadota; class Gammaproteobacteria; order Steroidobacterales; family Steroidobacteraceae; genus UBA964. Next base: position 2,539 of record RGYP01000008.1, on the reverse strand, counting down.
GGAAATCCTGCACTGCCATTCCCATCACTTCGGCTGAGGCTGCGACCGCCTCCGGACTCGAGCCATCGACGATGGTCAGTGAGCAGCTCGCCCTCGACATCGATCCGATGCCCTTGCCGGATCGACCGTCGCCGGCGCAGCGCGACATCCCGGGCCTCTTTTGATCATGCGTAACGCCAGCGCGTTCTCGAAGATCGTGCTGGCGGCGGGACTGTTGGCGGCATCGCCGCTGCGAATCGACGCCGCACCTCTACTCGAAGTCGCTGAGCCGCAGCGCGCACCCGATCTGCCGATCACGCAACTCGTCGTGCGCTTTCGCGATGATCTCGCCGCGGGGCGTCTCAATCGCCCTTCTGTATCGCGGCTCGAAACTCTGAGCACGCGCGGTGGCGTGGCCGTCGGGTATCGCCGACCCACGGCAGACCTCTCGCACGTGTTGAGGCTCGTCGAACCCCTGGAGCGCTCGGCCGCAGAGCGCGTCGCTCAAAGATTACGGCTCGATCCGACGGTGGCCAGCGTCGAGATCGATGAGTACATGTTTCCATTGCTCGTGCCGAACGATCCGTTTTTCGGTGATAGTCGCGATATTCTTTGGCATCTCAAGGCGCCCACTCCCGAAAAGCCGGGGGGTGCCAATCTGCCGGCAGCCTGGGACGTCACCCGTGGCAAGGGCGTGGTCGTTGCAGTCATCGATACGGGCATCACCACCCATGCCGATCTCGATGCAAACGTCATCCGCGGACACGATTTCGTCTCTGCAGACAGCGACGGCAAATTTTTGGTTGCCAACGATGGCAACGGTCGAGACAACGATCCTGCGGACCCGGGTGACTGGATCGATGACGAAGATCTGAAAATCACCTTGTTCGGCGGCGGGTCGAATCCCTGTCGGAAAGCCTCGAGTTCTTGGCACGGCACCCACGTTGCCGGAACGGTGGCCGCCGTCACCAACAACGGTACGGGCGTCGCCGGTATTGCCTACGAAGCCAAAGTGCTCGCCATCCGCGCGCTCGGCAAATGCTTCGGCTACAGCTCCGACATCACGGATGCAATTCGCTGGGCTGCCGGCGCACAACCGGCGAGCGGTACCTGGTCCGACCTCGGGATACCGAACAACCCCAATCCGGCTCGAGTGATCAACCTGAGCCTCGGCGCTGCCAGCACGAGCTGCCCCGCCAGCAGACAAAACGCGATCACGGCAGCACGTACCGCAGGTGCGGTGCTGGTCGTCGCGGCGGGTAACGACAGCCGTTCGGTCATCAGTTCGCCTGCAAACTGCAGCGGTGTGATCGCCGTGACGGCACACACGCTCGAAGGTGACAAGGCCAACTATGCGAACTACGGAACGGGGACCACCCTGAGCGCGCCGGGCGGCGGATCGTGCACAACCGCCACGCTCAACTGCCTGCCGCAGGGCAACACGGGAGCCGCGGGCACGCTGTGGCGGTTGGTCGCCTCTACGACCAACACCGGTACCACGACCCCGAATGGCGAAACTTATGCGGGCAAAACCGGAACCAGCATGGCGGCGCCCCATGTGGCAGGCGCTGCAGCACTACTGATTTCGGCCATGCCTTCGCTGTTGGTCGATACGGTCAAAAATTTGCTGGCAGCCACGGCTCGAGAGTTTCCGGCGGGTACGTTTTGTGCCGGCAAAGCCGACAACCCCTGCGGCACAGGCATGCTCGATGCAAGCCGCGCTCTGCAACGACTCGCCGATTTGACGCCAACCGTCACCGCACAGGCCAATGCAGCTGTAGTCGAGAACGGTGCCACCGTGACGCTGAGCGCCACCGCAACACCGAAACCCTCGGGCAACACCAACCTCAGCTACCGCTGGCAGCAGACGGCCGGGCCTGCCGTCACGCTCTCGAACGGCAGCACACCTCAAGCAACGTTCGCAGCGCCGAACGCGGCGCGCATGAGTTTTCGCTTCACGGCGACCGATGCCGACGGCATCGCCGCGACCAGCGGCGCCGTCGACGTGCGATCCAATGGCACGCCCGTGCTCGCGTTGCTCACCCCGATCACGGCCACGGCAGGTGGAACCGTAAGCTTCAAAGCCTCGGCGACCGACCCCGATGGTGATGTTCTGACCTACGCACTCACCGGTGCGCCGCTCAATTCCACCTTCAATTCCGCCACCGGCGATTTCTCATGGCCAAGCTCGGTGGCGGGTAACTACACGCTCACGGTCACGGCAACCGACGGTACGTTCACGAGCGCACCGCAAAGTTTGACCCTCACCATCAATGCACCGCGCGGCGGTGGCGGCAGCATCGATCTCTGGTGGCTGTTGCTGCTTGCCGGTGCGGTGCTTTTCAAAGAAAAGCATCGGTTTCAACGACGCATTGCTCGGTGGCGAGCGCGCAAAGCTTGAGTCTCCGTTCGCGAGATCTTTTTCGCTGCGGTATCGTCGTCGCAGTCATATATTTGCTCTGTTTGCCGACCGATGTCCCCGCGTTGCGCTTGGCGCTAAAAGGCATCCCCGTCATCCTGATGGCAGTCTGGCTCGCGCCTTGGCGTGAGCACGGCGCAC
>RGYP01000070.1 GCA_010031985.1 Gammaproteobacteria bacterium | reverse complement strand
CGTGCGCACCACCATCGAGGCCATGGCGGCGGTGTTCGGCGGCACGCAAAGCCTGCACACCAATTCTTTCGACGAGGCGATCGCGCTGCCGACCGAGTTCAGCGCGCGCATCGCCCGCAACACCCAGCTCATCCTGCAGGAAGAAACGCACATCACGCAGGTCGTCGACCCTTGGGCTGGCAGCTACATGATGGAGAAGCTCACGCAGGAGATGGCCGACAAGGCCTGGGCCATCATCGAAGAAGTCGATGCGATGGGCGGCATGACGCGCGCCGTCGAGAGCGGCTGGGCGAAGCTGCGCATCGAGGCGAGCGCTGCCGAGAAGCAGGCACGCATCGATTCGGGCCGCGACGTCATCATCGGCGTCAATAAATTCAAGCTCGACAAGGAAGAGCCGGTCGAGATTCTCGAAATCGACAACGTCGCGGTACGCGACAACCAGATCGCGAGACTGCAGCAGCTGCGCACGACCCGTGATGCGGACAAGGTCGCTGCGGCTTTGGCCGCGATAGCGGCTGCGGCGAAATCGGGCCAGGGCAATTTGCTCGCACTCGCCATCGAGGCCATGCGACTGCGTGCGACGGTCGGTGAGGTGAGCGATGCACTCGAGCAGGTGTGGGGAAGGCATCGTGCCAATTCGCAGGAGGTGAGCGGCGTGTATGCGGGAGCCTACGAATCGCAGGAAGACTGGACGCGGCTGCAGGGCGACATCGCGGCGTTCGCCGCGACTCACGGTCGCCGGCCACGAGTAATGATCGCCAAACTCGGCCAGGACGGTCACGATCGCGGTGCCAAGGTGGTGGCAAGCGCCTTCGCCGATCTCGGGTTCGACGTCGACGTCGGACCGCTGTTCCAAACCCCCGAAGAATGCGCACGTCAGGCGATCGAGAACGACGTACACGCAGTGGGCGTCAGCACTCTCGCCGCCGGACATAAAACTTTGGTCCCGGAGATCATCCGTTCGCTGCGTGAGCAGGGCTCGGGAGAGATCATCGTGTTCGTGGGTGGCGTGATTCCGCAACAGGACTACCAGTTCCTGTACGACGCGGGCGTCAAGGGCATCTACGGACCGGGCACGCCGATTCCCGACAGCGCACGCGACGTGCTCAACAACATCAAGCGTGCCTGTGACCTTGCCTGAGCAGGAAGACGCCCGATTGATCGAAGGCGTGCGCGCCTGCGATCGGCGCGCACTCGCCAAGGCGATCACGCTGCTCGAGTCCACGCGTGGCGATCACCGCCAGCGCGCCGACGTCCTGCTCGATGCCTTGCTGCCCTTTGCCGGCAAGGCTTTGCGTCTCGGTATTTCCGGTGTGCCCGGCGTCGGCAAGTCGACCTTCATCGAAGCGCTCGGCATGTTTCTTTTGGCGCAAGGTCACAAGGTGGCCGTGCTTGCGGTCGACCCATCGTCGGGGGTTTCCGGCGGCTCGATCCTCGGCGACAAGACGCGCATGGAGCGGCTCTCGGTTCAGGAAAACGCCTACATTCGTCCGAGTCCCTCGTCGGGCACGCTCGGTGGGGTCGCGGAGAAAACTCGGGAAGCGATGCTGGTTTGCGAGGCTGCGGGCTACGACGTGGTGATCGTCGAGACGGTGGGCGTCGGGCAGTCCGAAACCACGGTGGCGGGCATGACGGACATGTTCGTGCTGCTGCAGTTGCCGAACGCTGGTGACGATCTGCAAGCCATGAAGAAAGGCATCATGGAGCTCGCCGATCTCATCGTCATCAACAAAGCCGATCTCGATCCCGATGCCGCAACTCGGGCCGAGGCACAGATCACCTCGGCGTTGCGTGTGCTGCGTTTCACCGGTGCGCCGGGTAGTCATGACGAAGAACGTTGGCAAACCCGCGTGATGCGAGGCAGTGCGCTCAAGTCCCAGGGGCTCGAGGCCTTCTGGTCGCACGTCACCGACTTCCGACGTCTGCGCGAACACAGCGGTGACTTCTCTGAACGTCGACGCCAGCAGGCGCTCACCTGGATGTGGGATCAGGTGCACGCGCGACTGGTAGCCGATTTTCGCGACAGTGCGGCCGTACGTGCCGCGTTGCCCAAGGCACTCGATGATGTGAGCCAAGGCCGTATCGCGCCTTCATCCGCCGCACGACGATTGCTCGATCTCTTCGAAGCCCACTGACCGACTTGCACTCACAGGAAAGCTTGCCATGCACGACATCATTCATCAGCTCGAGAAGAAGCGCGCGCAGGCGCGACAGGGCGGCGGCGAGAAGCGCGTCGCGGCGCAACATGCCAAAGGCAAGCTGACGGCGCGAGAGCGTGTCGAACTGTTGCTCGACGAGGGAACGTTCGAGGAATGGGACATGTTCGTCGAGCATCGCTGCAGCGACTTCGGTATGCAGGATCAAAAAATTCCGGGCGATGGCGTGGTGACGGGCTGCGGCTTCATCAACGGTCGTCTCGTGTTCGTCTTCAGTCAGGATTTCACGGTGTTCGGCGGATCGCTGTCCGAGGCGCACGCCCAGAAAATCTGCAAGGTCATGGATACCGCCATGAAGGTTGGTGCACCGGTGATCGGTATCAACGATTCCGGTGGCGCGCGCATCCAGGAGGGCGTCGCCTCGCTCGGTGGCTATGCCGAGGTGTTCCAGCGCAACGTGACGGCCTCGGGTGTGGTGCCGCAGATCAGTCTGATCATGGGCCCTTCGGCGGGTGGTGCCGTCTACAGCCCAGCGCTCACCGACTTCATCTTCATGGTGAAGGACAGTTCTTACATGTTCGTCACCGGACCCGAAGTGGTGAAGACCGTGACCCACGAAGAAGTCACGGCCGAAGACCTCGGCGGCGCGATCACGCACACCACGCGCAGCGGCGTTGCCGATCTCGCTTTCGACAACGATGTCGAGGCGATCCTGATGCTGCGTCGCTTCTTCAACTATCTGCCGGCGAACAATCGGCAGAAGCCGCCGATGCGCGAGGCCTTCGATCCGCCCGATCGTGACGACTACTCGCTCGATACGCTGGTACCCGACAATCCGAACAAGCCCTACGACATGAAGGAGCTGATCAGCAAAGTCGTCGACGATGGTGAATTCTTCGAACTGCAGCCCGACTATGCGAAGAACATCATCATCGGCTTTGCGCGGCTCGACGGTCAGGTGGTCGGCATCGTTGCCAACCAGCCGCTGGTGCTCGCGGGCTGCCTCGACATCAAGAGCAGCATCAAGGCCGCGCGTTTCGTGCGTTTTTGCGACGCGTTCGGCATCGCAGTCGTGACTTTCGTCGACGTGCCGGGTTTCATGCCGGGCACTTCGCAGGAATACGGCGGCATCATCAAGCATGGCGCGAAGTTGCTCTATGCCTATGCCGAGTGCACGGTGCCGAAGATCACCGTCATCACGCGCAAAGCCTATGGCGGTGCCTACGACGTCATGGCGTCGAAGCATTTGCGCGGCGACATCAACTTTGCCTGGCCGAACGCTGAAATTGCGGTCATGGGTGCGAAGGGTGCAGTCGAAATCATTTTCCGCGAAGAGAAATCCGATCCCGCCAAACTGGCGGCGCGAGAGGCCGAGTACCGGCAGAAGTTCGCCAATCCTTTCATCGCCGGTGCCCGCGGGTACATCGACGACGTCATCATGCCGCACGGCACGCGTCGGCGGATCTGCCGCGCGCTGACGGTGTTGCGCGACAAGAAAATCGAGGAACCGTGGCGCAAGCACGGCAACATCCCCCTTTGAGCGCGCGCCACGGAGTCTGAAGAATCATGTTCAAAAAAATACTGATCGCCAATCGTGGCGAAATCGCTTGCCGCGTCATCAAGACGGCGCAACGCATGGGCATCAAGACGGTGGCCGTTCACTCGGAAGCCGACAAGGACGCTCGTCACGTCGAGCTGGCCGATGAGGCGGTACTGATCGGACCGGCGCCATCGCGCGAGTCCTACCTCGTCGCCGATCGCATCATCGAAGCCTGCAAGAAAACCGGCGCCGAGGCGGTTCACCCCGGCTACGGCTTTTTGTCCGAGAACGCCGAGTTCTCGCGGCGCGTGGAAGAGGCGGGCATCATTTTCATAGGCCCGAAACACAAGTCGATCGCGGCCATGGGCGACAAGATCGCGTCCAAGGAGCTCGCCGCCAAGGCCAGGGTGAACACGATCCCCGGTTGGAACAAACCGATCGAGTCGCCCGAGCGAGCGGTCGAGATTGCGCGCGACATCGGCTATCCCGTGATGATCAAGGCGAGCGCCGGCGGTGGCGGCAAGGGTTTGCGGGTCGCCTGGAACGACAAGGACGCGCACGAGGGCTTCGCCTCCTGTCGCAACGAGGCTCGTAACAGCTTCGGCGACGATCGCGTGTTCATCGAGAAGTTCGTCGAAGAGCCTCGGCACATCGAGATTCAAGTGCTGGGCGACGGTCACGGCAACTGCGTCTATCTTTGGGAGCGTGAGTGCTCGATTCAACGTCGGCACCAGAAGGTGATCGAAGAGGCGCCGAGCCCGTTCCTGGACGACAAGACACGCAAGGCCATGGGCGAGCAGGCGGTTGCGCTCGCCAAGGCCGTCGACTACCAGAGCGCGGGCACGGTCGAGTTCGTGGTCGGCAAAGATCGCAGCTTTTATTTTCTCGAGATGAACACTCGGCTGCAGGTGGAGCACCCGGTCACCGAGTGCATCACCGGGCTCGATCTCGTCGAGCAAATGATTCGAGTTGCAGCAGGCGAGCGACTCGCCTTCGGCCAGAGCGACATCCGGCGCAAGGGCTGGGCGATCGAGTGCCGCATCAATGCCGAAGATCCGTTCCGCAACTTCCTGCCCTCGACCGGCAGACTGGTCAAATATCGACCGCCCATGCCGACCATGGAAGCCTCGCAGCCGGTTCCTGCCGAGGGCGGTGTCCGCGTCGACACCGGTGTCTACGAGGGCGGCGAGATACCGATGTTCTACGACTCGATGATCGCCAAGCTCATCACTTACGGCGCCGATCGCAACGAGGCGATCGCCCGCATGCGCGAGGCCTTGAACGGTTTCGTGATCCGCGGTATCTCCAGCAACATTCCATTTCAAGCAGCCTTGCTCGCACATCCGCGTTTCGTCGCCGGCGATTTCAACACCGGCTTCATCGCCGAGCAGTATCCGAAAGGCTTTTCTGCGTCGGCCGTGCCGCACGAGGAACCGGGATTCCTGCTCTCCTTGGCTGCCGTCTCGCATCGCCGCTCCCGTGAACGCGCTGCGCGTCTCACCGGACAGTTGCGTCACCGCGAAGTCCGTATTCGCGAGGATTTCGTGATCGTGCTGCGCGACGATCAAGGAGGTCGTGACGAGATTCCGGTCACCGTGCGACCGATCGGCTCGATGTTCCATGTGGGTATCGGTGGCCGTACGCACGAGGTTTCTTTCGAGGACAACCTGCGCGACATCGCCGTGCACGGCCACTTCGACGGCAAACCCTTCTGTGCGCAAATCGAACGCATCGGGCTCGGCTATCGTATTTCGCACAATGGTTCGAGTCTGTTCGCCAAAGTATTCTCGCCACGTCAGGCGCAGCTCGAAGCGCTGATGCCATTCAAGGCGCCGCCCGATCTGTCGAAGGTGCTGCTCTCGCCGATGCCCGGCCTGCTGGTCGACATTTCGGTACAACCCGGACAGACGGTACGCGCCGGCGAACGGCTAGCAGCGATCGAAGCCATGAAGATGGAAAACATTCTGTTTGCCACCCAGGACTGCGTGGTCTCCGAGGTGTTGGCCGCCAAGGGCGACAGTCTCGCGGTCGATCAGGTGATCATCAAGTTCCAATGAGTGACGTTTCGATGAAACGACCGTTCCGGGTCCTCGGCATACAGCAGGTGGCGATCGGCGGCCCAGACAAGCAACGCCTGCGCAAACTTTGGGTCGACATGCTCGGCCTCGAAGTCACCGGCAACTTCGTCAGCGAGCGCGAGAATGTCGATGAGGACATTTGCGCCATGGGTCAAGGCGCGATGCGCGTCGAAGTCGATCTCATGCAACCGCTCGATCCCGAGAAAAAACCTGCCGTGCATGCCACGCCGCTCAACCACATCGGGCTATGGATAGACGATCTGCCGAAAGCGGTCGAATGGTTGACGTCGCGCGGCGTGCGCTTTGCTCCGGGTGGCGTGCGCAAGGGCGCGGCGGGTTACGACATCTGTTTTCTGCATCCGAAGGCGAACGAAGAATTTCCGATCGCCGGCGAGGGCGTGCTGATCGAACTCGTGCAGGCGCCGCCCGCGGTGATCGCCGCGCTCGGCTAGATCGCTCGGCTAGGCCGTCGCCTTGGGTTTGCGGTGGAGAGCGACGATCAGCGTGCCCGGCCCGCCATGGACACCGATGGCCGGGCCCATGTCGGTGAGCGCACAAAATTCCACGCTGCCTGCCGGAAATCTTTGTTCTAGCTCCTGCGCCAGCAGCTGACCCTCTTGCGGCTTTCCGCCGTGACCGACGAAGATCCGCAGCGATTCGCGGCTCGCATCGAAACCACAGCGTCGTACCACGAACCGCACGAAACGGCTGCGCAGCCGATGTGAGCCCATCAGGCCGCCCCCCGCACGAATCAGCCCGTCCGGATAGGTGCGCAGAATGACGTTGAGGGACAGTAAACGCGCCACCTTGCCGACGATCGCCGGCACGCGACCCCCGCGTACAGCGAAATCGATGCTGCCGAGCAGCGCGAACGTTTGCGTGCGTTCGGCGGCCGCTTGGATGGCGGCCGTGACGTCCTGCGGATCCGCACCCGCGATCGCTGCCTCCGCAGCTGCGACGGCGATGAGCCCCTGACCTACCGACGCGTTGCGGCTGTCGATCGCCGCGACTGGCTTGCCCTCGGCGCCGACCCGTTGCGCCGCTTTGTTGGCGGCATCCCAGGTTCCGCTGTGCCGAGAGGTCAAGTTCACGGACACCACGGCCTCGTAGTGCGAGGCCAAAAATTCGAACATGCGGCGGAAATCGCCGGGCGGCGGCTGCGACGTCTTGGGATGTGCCGGATTGCTCACGAGTTCGCGGTAGAACTCGGTGGGGGTCATGCTCACCTTGTCGAGGTAAGAATGATTGGCGAAGTGAATGCGCACCGGGACCACGTGTATCCCAAGTCGCTCGACGAACTCTTCTGGAATGTCTGCTCCCGAGTCCGTGACGACCGCCGTACGTTGCGTCTTTCGATGATGTGCAGCACTTTGCTGCATGCGCATGTCGTCCGCTTTCTGACCGCTGACGACACCAAAGTTTTCGGCAATACGGAAGACCTGTTCCGGATCGTCGACGTGGACGTGAATCTTCGCTTTGCGCTTGCTGCCGCTGACCACCAGACTGGCGCCGATCGCGGAGAGTGTTTCGCGCAGATGTCGAAGATCGATTTCCTGATCGGCAGAAGCGTTGACCAAGCATTCGGTGCAAAAGCGATAGTCCTGATCTACTGCCGGAGGCGCCGTTCCGGCCATCGACTCATCACCGGAATGGACGGGAGTCACGACCTTGCCCAGTTCTCCCGTCTCTAGAAATCGGCGCATGCCTTCCAGAACCTCGACGAATCCGAGGGCACCGGCATCGACGACGTTCGCCGCGCGCAGCTCTTCGAGTTGCCCACGCGTCGCCTCGAGCGCCTCGCGAACGCGACTCAATGAATTGGCGAACAAGCTCGGAAAACCGCTCGAGAGCGGTACCTGAGCTTCGGCAGCCAGTGAAAATTCGTGCAACACGGTGAGGATGGTGCCCTCGCGCGGCTGGGCGAGCGCATCACGGGCGTAGGCAGCCCCTTTGCGTAGCGCATTTGCGAATTCGCCGGTCGAAAGCCGCGCGAGATGACCTGCGCCATCGCCGAGACCCAGCAGAAATTGCGCGAGGATTGCTCCTGAATTACCGCGTGCACCATCGAGTGCAGCGTCCGCCGCGCGTACCAGCATGCTTCCCGCATGGGGCTCCGGAGCGCGATCGAGCGACGCAAGTACCGCAGACAGTGTCAGTGACATGTTGGTACCGGTGTCGCCATCCGGCACCGGGAAGACGTTTATTTTGTTGAGATGATCGGTTTTTTCGAACAGTCGGTAGATGCCTGCACGCAGCACATCCGCCAATTGCAGGCCATCGAGCTCGGTCAGCTCGCTCATTGCAGGTT
>RGYP01000069.1 GCA_010031985.1 Gammaproteobacteria bacterium | reverse complement strand
CAGAACATGCGCGACATGGTCAGGCAGTCATCGATGCCCTTGCACTCTCGACGACCGATCTCGATCCGCGCTGCGCGATGCGGATCGTGGGCTCAGCGGGCAATCGTCTGCTGGTCGGGGTACGCGGCACCAAACAATTGAAGCAGCTGAAGCCTGACTTCAATCGACTGACCACGCTTTCGGCGCAACTCGGGGCCTCGGGACATTTCGTATTCACCACCGAGTCGGGCATCGATGACTGCCTGACCATGTCGCGCATGTTCTGTCCGGCGATCGGCATTCCGGAAGATCCGGTCAGTGGCAACGCGCACGGCTTGCTAGGGGCTTATTTGCTGCACCACGGCCTGCTGCAGGCCGAGGGCGACCGCGCGCGCTTCTCGGGGGCGCAGGGTCACTACCAACAGCGCCCCGGAAGAGTCGACGTCGAACTCGAATTTGCGAATGGCGCCTTGGCCGGCGTCTGGATCATCGGCAGCGCGACCATGGTGTTCGAGACCACGATCGCGCTGCCCTGATCGATCAAAGAAAGCGCCGGTCGCGACGGCGCTTTTTCCCTGAGCTTTGTTTTTCTTAGAAGTCGACGCGCACCGACAGCTGCAACCGACGCGGCAGGTAGAAGCTGCGCGGCTGACCGTAGAGAGCGCTGTAATCGAACGGACCGTAGTTGTACCCGGTCTGCTTGTCGAACACGTTGAACAGATCCGCGCGGAACTTGACGAGCGGCATCGAGCCGATCTTGAAGTCCTGCGTGTAGTTCAGATCGAGCTGCCAATGGCTCGGGCTGCGACGGCTGCCCGCTGGCTCGGCGTAGGCGCCGGATGCAACACTGTCGCTGCCCGTACCCTGACCGTAGAAGCTGCTCGACCAGGTCTCCCAAGGCTTGCCCGACTGCGCCACCAGGAACGCGCCGATGTTCGCCTTCCAATCGGTGGTGTAGTAGCCGTACATCTTGAAGATGTGCGGACGGTCACCCGAGAGCGTGCCCCACTTGTTGTCCCAGGTGTACTGACCGGGACCGTCGGCGTAGAACGAGGAGCCGATGAAAGTGTTCGAGTCGGTCACCGAGTTGGTGTTGTCCTGGTCGAAATTACCGCGGTACTGGCTCCAGGTGTACGAAGCATTGAAGAACGTGCGCTCACCCTGCCACTCGGCCTCGACGCTGGCCTCGTAATATTTGGTGCGGGCACCATCCATCTCGGCGATCACGTAGGTCGAGCCACCGATCTCGCTGCGGATCGCATCGAGATACGGCACGTAGAGCCCCTTGGCACGAATATCCGCGGGCGCACCGCCCGCACCCGCGACGCCGTTGAAGGCGTACGTCTGCAGACGCGCGTTGTTTGCCGCATCCTCCCAGAAGTGCGAGCCCTTGCGATAGCGCAGGTGACCCCGCAGCGATAATCCGTTGTCGAGCGCCTTGGTGGTGCCCACCGTGATCTCATCGACGCGACGCGGCTTCAAGCCCTCGGCGAATACTTTGCCGCTCGATGAACCGCGATACGCCGCTTCGAGGAAGTTGCCGTTCTGATCGAAGCGCATGTCGACGAGTCGCGAGAAGAGATTGCGATCCCACGAGGCGGCGCGCGCCAGCGAGCTCGCTTCGGGGTTGTACTGCGCGAAGTTCGCGAACACGGTCGCGTCGTTGCTGTAACGCCAGGTCACACCGAGACGCGGCTGGATCATGTCTTCCCAACCCACGCGGTACATCTCGTAACGGTTGCCGGGAGCGAGCTCGTAGCCCGAGATTCGACCCGGTGCGCGGCGCAGACCCTGGCCGTAGAGCACATCCTCGCTGATCAGCACGCCGAGGTTGTAGTCGAAGTTGCCGACCGAAAACGCATCGTTGATTTCGAGGTTGACCGACTTCGAAGTCGAGTTGATGCGCGGCGTCAGCGGATTGCCCGAGGCGTCGGTGGCACCGGCCTGATACACGGTGCCCTGGAAGAAGTACGGCACGCGCAAGGTGCCAGTGGTGGTGATGGCCGAACCGCCGATGTACGACAGCGTGCCCCAACCGTTCGAGGTACGCAGCAGCTCTTCGGCGATCTCCGAATACTTCACGCCGAAGTGCAGGTCATGACGCACCGAACCGATCTGCGCTTCGGTGTCGAGAGCGATCTCGACCGTGTCGCGGAAGAAATCCTGATCGTTGATTTCGGTACCGGCGCCGATCAAACCGCCGCCGGCCTTGACGCCCGCCGAGTTGGTGTAACCGTACTGATTGATGAGCGTTTGCGCACCCGCGTTGAAGACGGCGAGCTGCGCAGCCGTCAAGCCGCTCGTTCGCAACACCGGAACGGCAAAACGACCTGCGTTTGCAAGATCGTTGACGTTCAACTTCTCCCCCGGCTTGCCGGTGAACCCCAGCAGCGTGTCGGGAATGCTGCTCGTCTGCAGCTCGTACTTGCCGAGACGCGCGCTGAGTTTAGTCTGCTCGCTGATGATCCACGATCCCTCGAGCGTCAGGATGTCCTGCTGCGAACCCTCGCCGAGCGAGACCGTATCCGCCGACAACGAACCGATGCTTGCACCCACCGCTTCTCGGTCGGAGGTTCGCAAGCTGAGGTTCAGCAACACGTCGTCGGTCGGCGCCCAAGTGAGCTTGCCAAAGTATTCGTTGCGCACGCTCTCGTAATTTTTGACCTGCCCATAGGCCGTGGTCGGATTGTCGCGAGTGACCTCGGGGCGATAGTACGAAGCGTAAAAGAATAGAGAGTCTTCGATGATCGGGCCACCAAAGCCGGCATTGACCCAGCTCTGATCGAGCAGGTACTTGGTGGTGCCGCGAATCTTCGACACCATGCTCTTCGGCTGCACCTTGTACTCGACGGTGCCCTTGAAATCGTTGGTGCCCGACTTGGAGGTGGTGTTGATCGCGAAGCCACCGGCGCGGTTGAAGCCAATCGCCTTGGCACCGCCGCGCTCCATGGCGACGTTCTCCACGTCATGCGTCGAAGGGTCCGCCGCCAGGTTGCCGAACAAAGGCAGCGAGACATCGATGCCATCGAAGCCGTATTTGTTGTCGACACCCGAGCCGCCCGCAGACGGGCCGAGCACCGAGTTCTCGGAGTACTGCACACCCGGAATCAGCTTGAGCAAATCGCGATACTGCTGGCCGACCGGCAGTCTTTCGACCTGCTTGGAGCCGAGCGAGTTGGCGAGCGATGCATTGCCTTCGCGAGTGAGACCCGTCGCCACGATGCGTACGGTCTGCAATTCCTCGGGGCGCGTCGCCGCAATGGCAACATCCGCGATCGAGGTTTGATCGAGCAGCACGTCAACATCGACCCGCTGCAACACACCCTGCGCGTTGCTGAAGGTCAGCGTGTACTTGCCGGGCAGCAACGCCGGCAGCGCGAACGAGCCATCGGCCTTCACCGTCGCCGAACGGGGCCGGGGCATCACCTCGCTCTCCGCCGTGACCGTGATCCCTGCGGGAGTGGCCCCTGCCGCTTCAATCTTCACGATGCCACGAATGCCACCCGACTGCTGCGCGAACGCCGAAGCGCTCACGAGCACGCTGGCGACGAATGCAGCCACCAGCAGCTTCTTGTTCGACATGGTTGTCTCTCCCCGACAGATTGGCCGACGGACCGATAAAAACTGGGCCGCCGGCGCAGACCCTTGCGGGGTCCTACACAAGCGGAATTTCCGCAGCATTCAAACCGTTTTGTCGACGAGAGGCAAGGCGGGCCCGTGTACCGAGGCGCGGTTGTTGTCTTATCGCAACATTAACCGGGTTTTCGTGCTTGACTCGAAGTTCGGGTTGACCTCCTTTTTTCGATACGGTACCTTTTTTGAAAATGGTACCTGTGTGATCACTTCCGCCCAACAACTTGCCATCCGCAAAGGCCTGCTCGAGTTCGCCGTGCTCAAGGTGGTCGGTGTCGGTAGCGTCTACGCCGCCGACATCCTGCGTCGAATGCAAGAGACCGAATTTGCGACCCAGGAAGGCACGCTTTATCCCCTGCTCAGCAAGTTGCGTCGCGAGGGTCTCGTCGCCTACGAGTGGCAGGAGTCCGAGCTCGGACCCCCTCGCAAGTACTATCAACTGACCGATCTTGGTCGCGACCAGCTCGTCGCCCTCGATCAATACTGGAAAACCATCGACCAAACGCTGCAGCAACTCGGGCGGCGATCGGCGGCGGTCACGGAGTCATAAGCCATGCAACGCGTCATTCAAGTCAGTCTCAACCGCAATCCGTGGTCGATCGAGGTCGATGCGCATGCGCGGCTCGAGGTCTACCTCAGCGAGTCCGCGACAGCGCTTGCGAGTGATCCGGATCGCGACGAGATCCTGCTCGATCTTGAGCAGGCGATCGTCGAACAGTGCAAGCGACGAATGCCACCGAACGCCACAGTCATCTCGCTCGCTGAACTCGCACCAGCTCTCGAAGAAATCGGTCCCGTAACGCACTCATCGGCAACCGCGCCGCCGAACGAGACGACCACCGGCAACGCAACGAGTTCAAGCACCCGACCTCTGCAGCAGGTCAGTCAAGGCGCCTGGATCAGCGGCGTGTGCCTCGGGCTGGCACAGCACCTACGAGTCGAGGTGACGCTGGTACGCGTAGTCGCCGTGGCCCTGCTTTTTTTCACGGGTGGCGCCGCGCTGCTGCTTTACGGCGTGCTGATGATGCTGATGCCCTTCGCGCCGCTCGACCCGCAACTCGCCGCGCCGGCCTCGATCCCTGCGAAGTCACGCGAATGGACCGAACTACTGCGCAGCAAACTCGCGACCTTGGCTCGTTGATTCTTTGAGTCACCGCTTTTGAGCAGTCACTGAAGATGAGTTGGTACGACCGCCACGTTCTGCCACGACTCATCGAGTGGGCGATGCATGATCGACGTATCGCCCGCTATCGAAAACCCGTGCTCGCTGCGGCGAGCGGGCGAGTTCTCGAGATTGGCTTCGGAACGGGCGCCAACCTTCCGTACTACCCTGCGCAGATCAAGCAGCTAGACATCGTCGAGCCGCACACCGGAATCAGCGCTCGTGCGGCGCGTCATATCGCTGCGAGCGACATCGACGTCGTTCCGCATTGTCTCGGCGCAGAGCGGCTACCCTTCGGTTCGGGAAGCTTCGATACGGTAGTCAGCACGTTTACCTTGTGCTCGATTCCCGCAGTCGGTGCCGCGCTCGATGAGGTGCGGCGGGTGCTCAAGCCCGGTGGTCGCTTTGTTTTTCTCGAGCATGGCCTCTCACCTGAACCGGCCATCGCCCGCTGGCAGCACCGCCTGACGCCGCTGCAAAAACGCATCGGTGGCGGGTGTCATCTCGATCGACCCGTGCGCGAACTGATCGAGACAGCGGGTCTGACCATCGAGCCGGAAAAATTCGACCAGCGTTACGCGGCGAAGCTGCCGCGGCTCGTAGGCTGGCTCACGAGCGGCGTCGCCGTCAGAAATTGACCGAAACCGGCGATCTTTCTTCGAGACCTGCCGTTTTTCGAGCGCTACCTTTCAAGGGTACCGCGACCAACGCAGCGCGAGATCGGCAAGGTGTGCAACCAGCGACAGCAGCAACCAGGTGGCAACGTGCTGCCATGGCGCATCGATGAGTGCGGCGCGCACCGCGAGCATGAGACAAGCGCCCGACACCAAGCTGCCGATCAGCGCCCGCGGCGCGATGCCGACCCCGCGCGTTCGCCAAATCAACCAAAGAATTCCGCCTTCGACGGCAACCAGCACGGCGATGATGGCGGGCAAACTGCCGTCCGCGAAGGCGTCGGCCAGCACGGCCAGCGCGGACATCAGGAACTCGAAACTTTGGCGATCCCGAGCAGGTGCGCAAGATCCTTGAAGAACACGCGCAGATGAGCCATCGGACTCTTGCGTACCAGCTTCTTGTGCATGTACGCCTCCCAGGTGAGTCGCTGTACGTCCGGGTCACGACACATCTTCACGAAACGCTCGCGACGCTCGTCGTTGACGTACCAAAACCTCTGCAGCAACCCGAGCACCCAGAACACGCGACCGTGCGCGCGCATGAAGTCGCGTCGTGCTTCGCGCAAGGCGTGGGCGTTGCGCGTCGCAAGACATTTGTCGACCGCCAGCGCGGCCATGCGTCCGCAGGCCATCGCGTAATAGATACCCTCGCCCGACGCGGGCGCGACCACGCCGGCCGCGTCACCCGCGACGAGTACGTCGCGTCCGTTGTCCCACCGCGCGAGCGGCCGCAGCGGAATCGGTGCGCCCTCGCGTCGCACCACTTCAGCGTGCTCCAAGCCCGCCGCCTTGCGCAGGCCACCCACCGCGTTGCGAATCGAAAACCCGCGATGTGCCGTCCCCGCACCGGCACTGATGGTGTCGCCGTGCGGGAACACCCAGGCGTAGAAGTCCGGAGACAACTCGCCCTGGTAGTACACGTCGCAGCGGGCACCGTCGTAATTCTTTGGCGCTGCAGCCGGTGTGCGCAGAATCTCGTGGTAGGCGTAGACGAAGGGCGTCTCGCGGCCACCCGAGATGCACTGCCTGGCCACTTCGGAGCGTGCGCCGTCCGCTCCGATGACCAATCGCGTGCGCACCTGCCGCGACCCGCCGCTCGCGCGATCGTCGAAATGCAGAATCGCATCGCCGTCGGCGTCGCGTTCGATACGGGTGTAGGTCCCCTCGACACGGAGCGCCCCTGCCTTGCGCGCCCGCTCACGCAACCATTCGTCGAACACGTCGCGGTCCACCATGCCGACGTAGCCCCCGTCGATCGGCATGTCGACCTCTCTCAGGGTCGGTGACACCATGCGTGCCGAGGTGATGCGCGCCACCAGCAGCTCCGCCGGAATGTCGAATTCTTTGATTAGCTGTGGCGGGATGGCCCCACCGCAGGGCTTGATGCGTCCCGCTCGATCGAGCAATAGCACTCGCCAACCGGCACGCGCGAGATCATCAGCGGCCGTTGCGCCGCATGGGCCACCACCCACGACGACGACGTCGAACTCCAGATCGAGATCAGCAGAATCGGCGCTGCCCATGATTACCCCCTGCCCGCTTCGACCACGTATGCGGCGGTCGTACCTTGAACGTCGATTTCCATCGAAGACTGCGTGTCCTCGCGACTCAGTCGCACGGCGAAGGCCGTGGCAACGATGAAGAGCGCCGCTTCGGCGACGAAGACCGCGCCGTAGGCCGCCGGCAAAGATCCGGTGAGGGCGCGCGCGAGATCGACCGCCCCCGTCGCCGCAATGCCGCCGATACCGAAGGCCAGAGCCTGCGCGGCACCCCATAGACCCATGCGCGTGCCCTCGCGCGACTCGCGACCGCGACCCACGAGACCCATCATCGAACCGATGGCCGCTACCGCATAGCCACCGTTGGCGAGACCGAGCAAAAACACCGTTGGCTTGATCGGCCACGAGGGCCCGACGAAACCGGCAACCGCGAGCGTGATCAGCATCAGCGCGGAAGCCACGCAACCCCCGATGGTCCAAAGCCTTAGCGCACCGAGGCGCGCCTTCGCCCCCACCGTGCAGATCAGCGCGACCAACAACATGCCGATCAGCGTGCCGCCGCTCATCATTCCGGAGATTTGCGTGGACTGACTCGGCGTCATGCCGAAAACGGCGCCTGCGAAAGGCTCGAGGATGAGGTCCTGCGCGCTGTAAGCCAGCATCGAGACGAACACGAAGCTTGCAAGTCTTCGCGAGTGCGGCTCTGCCCACACCTCCCGCAAGGCCGCCACGAAGCCGCCATCCAGAGTATGCGTCGGCGACGACGACGATGGAGTTTGTGCACGGCGCCGCTCGATGCCGAACACAGCGAGGCAAGTAAGCAAAAATGCCGCTGCCGCCACGCTGGTCGTCACCTCGACGAGCCGACCCAAAGAAAATGGCTCGAGCATCTTGCCGGCGACTACGGTGGTGATGATGAAGCCGATGATCATCATCACCCAAGTGACGGTCGCAGCCGCCGCAAGCCGCTCCTTCGGCACACTCGTCGACAGCAGCACCAGCATGTTGGTGCCACAAGCGCCCACACCGATACCGATGGCGAGAAACGCGATCACGGCACATGCGATACCCAACCACAACTGCGCCGGCATCATCGCCGTGGCGAGCGCAGCGCCCACGGCACCTGCACCGAGCACCACCATGCCACCGATG